>JAOADS010000100.1 GCA_026417195.1 Ignavibacteria bacterium
CACTTGATGCAGCAATTATGGACTGGAGAGCCAGAATAGGTTCTGTGATTTGTATTGAACATATAAAAAATCCCATATCAGTTGCCCGTGCAATACTTGAAGATACCGAACATACCATTTTAGCCGGAGAGGGAGCATATACATTTGCCTTACGGAAAGGATTTCAGCCGGATATTCTTCATACTGAAACTTCAATTGCCAAATATAACGAATGGAAAAAAGGAAACTACCGCAAATCTCAGGAATATCACACTGATGACTATAGAGTTAAATCGCTTGGAGTCAACGATGACGGAAATCATGACACTATAGCTATGGTAGCAATTGACAGAGAAGGACATATATCTGCAGCATGTACAACCAGCGGTACAGCATGGAAACTTCACGGCAGAGTAGGTGATTCACCGATAATAGGTTCCGGTCTCTATGTTGACGGAGAAGTGGGAGGAGCAGGTGCTACAGGCCGCGGAGAAGAATGTGTAAGGGCTTGCGGCAGCTTTCTTGTTGTAGAGATGATGCGACAGGGCAAATCACCTCAGGAAGCATGCGAAATTGCCGCAAGAAGGGTAATAAAACTTAATCTGCTCTCAAATAAAAACAGAGACCACAATTACCAGGTAGGTTTCATAGCCATAAATGTAAAGGGTGAATATGGTGCTTTCAGCGTGAGAAAAGGTTTTCAGTATGCTTTGTGCTCAAAAGATGGTAATAAACTTTATGACTGCAATTACGTTATAGAGGAAAATTTTCTGATTAAAGATCTCTGATTAGGAATTAAAAATATCACACATGTTTATACTTGAAAATGCATATGTTCTAACTTTGAATGAGAATAATGATTTCGGAAGATATTCTATCCTGATCAAAGACAAATTAATTGATGACATTGCTGATAAATCGACTGTCGGGGAAGCAAAGCTGAGAAAATGGAAAGAATCAGGAAGTTTTGAAATTATTGATTGTACTGATAAACTCATTATGCCGCCGTTTGTAAATGCCTGTCTCAGGTCAGAAGCGACTCTGATTCATTATCTCTTAAAGAAGAGAAATTATGAAGATACAGAAGGAGATCTTTGTACTGAACTAATTTTCAATTATCTATACAAGGAAATTCCCGGTGAAGATACCAAAAGAGATCTTGACAACATTTATAAATATTCTCTGGTGAGGAATCTTAAGTCCGGTGTCCTGTACCTGAACGAATTTTCACTTAGAAAGGATATTAATCATATTCCGTACATAATTGACTCAATTAATATTACCGGACAAAGAGTTTCAGTATGCTATCCTATAAAACAGGATTCTGAGGTGATAAGGGATTTCAAATATCTTAATCCCTCATATTATCTGGTTAATGAAAATCATATCACAGTATATGATATATCACAGATAAAGGAGCTTAAAAATCACGGTGTTGTAAAGCTGTTTGTGGAAGCAGCAACAAATAAACAGGTTACCGATAAGTTCAGACAGATTTTTCATAAATCTCTATTTGAATTCCTTGAAGAATATTCACTCATAGATGAAAATACTTCTTTCATTAATCCCATCTATCTTACCTACAATGATCTGAAAATACTTACAAACCGTAACGCTTCAGTGATTGTCTGCCCCAGGGATCTGGTTAATTTCACCAGCAGATATTTCCCTATAGACGATTTTGCAGGTCACGGGATAAAATTCTCTATAGCAACTGGCTGGCTCGGGACAGATTTGATGAAGGAACTGAGACTTTTAAGAAATAAATACAGGGAACTCAACCTTTCAAGTCTGGAACTGATCTTATCTGTTACTAAAATACCTTATGGATTATATTTCGATGATTCTTCCTATTACTCAATAAATCCGGGCTCACGTGCGGATATGATATTTATAGATTTTTCAGATTCACGTTTCCAGTTTTTCCCTGAAAGACCAGATATTGAAAAGGTCTGTGATTTCATTGTTGATAATCTGAGTTCATATAATATTTCTGCAGTTATGAGCGGAGGTGAGTTCCGATGTCTGGATCATAAACTGCTTACAGCAGATGAACAGGAAATTTTAAATAATGTCAGTTTAACCAGAACAAGACTTTATTCAGCCGGTAAATATGAAGAACTTCATCTCAAGAAAGTAAAGGAGAGCATAGCCGAACGTATTGCTGAAAAGGAAGATGAAGCGAAACTTTTCCCGGATAAATCCGAAGAAACTGAAGAAATTCCTAAGGAAGAGTTCAGGATAAAATCCAGAATATCAGTTTACAGACAAAGAAAGTCATCTATGCAAAACAGCCTTTTTGATGAACTTACCGAATCGAATATTATCCAGTCTGATGACTCGCTTAAGTCTCCAGTCTTGAATTTACTTATATCGGAGCAACACACTCCAGCTGATGATGAAGCACTCATTCAGACAAAATCTGTTGATGAGATTGTTATAAACAAACTTGTCCCTCAACGGAGTAAAGAAACTCAGAAGAAAGTAAATCAGGAAAGTAAAATAGAACTACCTAAAGATGTAAAACTCAGATTTGGAGATGATTAACCAGGGGGCTAAGGGTTGCAAAAAAGACTCCTTATAATATTTACCTTTATTCTGATTGCTTTGGTTTCTGACAGATTAATATTCACTTCCAATTCATATAAATTAGATATTAATCCTCCGGTCCTCAATTCTCATCTGAATTCAAGCCTGGAAATTGAAATTTACAGGATCAATCTCTTAGGCTTTAAAGTACCGTTCAGTAAACCTGAAGTTTTATTTACAACAGAGAACGAAAACCTTATAGCAATCCTTCAGACGGCGAGTAATAAAGCCACTGTTACTTCAAAAGGAATAACTGGGGAAGCTGTTGTGATCATTTACTCCGCTGAAACGCGTCTTGAATTGAAAAGAATAGTCATTCCTATACTTCCGCCGCCTTCCGCACAGCTTTGGAAGAACTGAAATAAAATTTATAGAAAACAGCCTCTAACAATGTAAGCAGGAAAAGAGAAAAGGCCGGCTTTGTTAAAAGACGTGATAAACCTTCTTCAGGGATTATAAACCCTATGATGAAAGCTGTAAATGTCCACCCTACAGTAAATATAACAATAACAAATATCGTGCTGAGAAATGCTGTTGTGAGGTTTGATTCGGTAAAGTTTTTAACAAAAATATAAACGAAAAATATAACGTGAATATAAAATAAGAAGACTTCTATCATAATTTAAAATGCAGTTTTGGAAAAAAACATTTCCTTTATTGTTTTAATTATTATCTTCAGGTCAAATATAATAGACCAGTGTTCTATGTAGTAAATGTCATATTCAATTCTTTTTTCAATTGAAGTTTCACTCCCTCTCAAGCCGTTCACCTGAGCCCATCCTGTTATACCACATTTTATCCTATGTCTTTCAAGATATTTCGGTATCTGATCTCTGAATAAGTTTATGAAATATTCCCTTTCTGGTCTCGGTCCTACTATGCTCATGTCACCTTTGAGTACATTTATAAACTGCGGGAGTTCATCCAAAGAATATTTTCTCAGAAATTTACCTATAGGTGTATATCTGGGATCTTCCTTTCTTACATATACAGCGCCTGTATGTTTTTCAGCATCCTGTACCATAGAACGAAATTTTATCATATTAAATTTTCGTCCGGTCATGCTTACTCTTTCCTGTTTATAGAAAACAGGACCTCTTGAGGTAATTTTTACGAGAATAGCAATCGTAATTAACAACGGAGAGAGTATAATAAGTATCATCAGAGAAAATATGAAATCGAAAGTACGTTTCAGTATCCTGTTCCATATGTTCATCGGTATGCTTTTTATCTTAAGGAATGGGATTCCGTCTATTTCCTGAACCCTGACAGAGGAAGTTATCACATCAAGGAAATCAGGAACCATAAGGAACTCAACATTCTCACCTTCACATGATTTCATAAGATCGTATAATTTGTCATGCTCTGAAGATGGCAGAGATACCAGAACGGTTTCAACGTTATATCGCTTTACAATTTCAGACATTTCAGAGAAACTTCCTAAATGTCTTCTTCCTTCAAGGTAGCTGTTTCCTTTCTCATTATCTGTAACATAACCAATTATGTTAAAACCGGCATATTTGTGTTCTGACAGTCTGTCATATATATCTGCAGCTGTCTGATTATTTCCTGCTATTATTGCATCCTTGAGTCCTTTGTTTCTGTTGTAGAGAGTCTTTTCAAATTTCAGAACGAGATACCTTCCGGCTGTAATTAAAATAATTGATATTCCCCATATGAGCACAAAAACTAATCTTGAATAGGGGAATACACGGTAAAAGAAAATAAGACCGAATGAAAACACTATTCCGAAAGTAACCAGCTTTGTTATCAGGAAAAATTCATCAAATATAAAAACTACTCTTCTGAGTCTGTACATTTTTCTTGACTGGAAAATCAGAATCCAGACAGGGATAACCATAAGGGCAAGTTTTATGTAACCACTGAGAGGAGGAACTTCACCCTGAAAGGGAAAGTAATTTAAAAATGGTTCGAAATAAAACCTTATCCAGTAAGCTATGAGAAAAGAAAGAAAAATGGCTGAAACATCAGACAATACGTTTAGAAGAGGTATAAGGAACTCTGCTGTCTGCGATTTCTTGGTGAATTTCCTGTTTATAAAATTCATAATCCTTCAAATATAAAAATTACAAACATCAGAATATATGATTGAAATTTTCAGTTAGATTTTACCATGAATTCTCCCTTCCATAGCTGCATGACACAGGGCGAAATCATACTTTACAGGATCTGTGGGGTCAAATTTCCGTAGATTTTCTGTTAACTCCACAGCGAATTTCAAATCAATTGTTCTGCGTTTTACAAGTCCTAATTTTTTTGAAACTCTTGCAACGTGAACGTCAACCGGCATTATGAGCTCAGATGAGTTTATCCTTTTCCATATCCCCATATCAATCTCATCTTTTCTCACCATCCATCTGAGAAATAAATTAACTCTCTTAAATGCACTGCTTCCTTTAACCTTTGGGAAGAGGAATGTTTTTCCGGAAAAATTAAACTCTGATATGAAGTCTCTGATTGCATTTTCTACTTTTCTGTGCTTCTGATAATTTGAGAAAAAAATATTCTCAAGTGAAGAATGTTTCAGTAAAAGTTTCTTCATTTCATTAAAGAATTCTATAAGTTCAAAGTCTCTGATGAATCTGTAATTCAGGCCCTGAAGATATTTTTTATCTTTCCGTTTGGAGAAATTAATTGTAAATTCGTACGGTTTTCGGGAAATCTTGTTAAAAAGTTTACTGAGGAAATTATTAATTCCTTTAACAGAACCGTAGGTATAACAGGAAGTGATTAGGCCAGCAGTTTCAATATCACATATATCTGAAAATGAATGAAGTATCCATACCGGATCGTCTGAAGAAAATTTATGTTTATAGTCTGTATAAAGTTTTTCCAGAAAAGTTTTTAAATCATATCGGTTCATAACAAATGTACAAGGTATTTATATCAGGTGATAGAGTTCTAAAGGAAGAAATTAAAACCTTTTTAAAAAGTAAAGCTGAATTTTCCGATAAAATTGACAATGAAACAGATATCATAATAGAGGCAACCAACTATCCTGCTTCAGAAAAATTTTCTATGATAAGTGAAACAGACATCAACGAAAAAAAAATCCCTGTTTTCACTTCATCTCTGTGTGTAACTGTCTGGGAACAGATTCCTTCAAGCAAATATCCGGAAAGACTTATTGGAATAGGTTTATATAATACATTCTCAGAAAACGGATTTGTTGAAATTGCACCTTCAAGATTAACTGATCCGGAAATACTGGATAAAGCTGAAAAATTTCTTAAAGACCTCAGTATAGGATATTCTGTTGTCCCTGACAGAGTAGGGCTTATTTTCCCAAGAGTCATCTCTATGATAATAAATGAAGCTGCACAACTGTATTCTGAAAAAATTGCAAGTAAAGAAGACATAGACACAGCAATGAAGCTCGGAACGAATTATCCATACGGACCGCTTGAATGGGCAGACAGACTCGGAATCGGTCTTGTGACAGAAATACTTTCAGCTCTTCAGAAACATTTCGGTGAAGACCGCTACAGGGTTCATCCGCTCCTGAAGGAAATGTCATCTCTCGGCCTTAAATTCTATTAAATCTTTTATAACAGATTCTATAACCTTGTCAGACTCTGTTTCAGCGTCTATCCATTTAATATTTTTATCTTTTCTGAACCATGTAAGTTGTCTTTTGGCAAATCTTCTTGTGTTTCTTTTTATCAGTTCTGATAATTCATCCTGTTTAATAACTCCCTCAAGATAATCAATAACTTCCCTTGCTCCTACTGTGTTTAGAGAGTTATATTTTTTGTAATGAAATCCTTTTCTATACAATACATTTATTTCATCTATCATACCAGCCTTAAGCATTTGATCTGTTCTTTTGTTTATTCTTTCATACAGTCTTTCTCTTGAGTGATGCAAGCCTATTATTTCCGGTTTAAACTTTATTTCTGGCTTTTTATGTTTAAGAACGGAAAGCGGAGTTCCCGTAACTAAATAGACTTCCAGAGCTCTTATAACTCTTCTTTCAGTTATTCCGATTTTCTTTATCTCATACATACTTTCAGGATCTAATTCTTCAAGTTTTTCTGTCAGATGATCTAACCCTTTTTCATCTAGTAGATCGTAAAGTCTTTTTCTTTGCTTAGCTATTTCATCTTTTAGAATTACCCTATCATATTCAAACAACCCATATATCAGTGAGTTTATGTATAAACCACTTCCCCCAACTATTAAAGGTATTCTACCTCTGCTGAAAATATCTTCAATAATTTTTCTGGCATTATAACCAAATTCACCTGCATTGAATTCCTGATAAAGTTCAAGCTCACAAATAAAATAGTGTCTGAACTCATTTAGTTCACGGGAGCTTGGCTGTGCAGTTGTGATTGCTATGTGTTTATAGACTTGTCTGGAGTCAGCTGAGATTATTTCAGCGTTCAAACCAAGTGTTTTTTTTATTTCTCCAGCTAATTTGAGTGTGAAGGCAGTTTTTCCGCTTCCTGTGGGACCTACTATAGCGTAAACCTTCGGCTTCATATCTAATACTTCTGCCAGCCCTCTTTACCTATCAGAGGAACGAATCTGAAGTGGTGAAAAACCTTCCTTGAATAACCTTTTACTGTTTTATCTATCACGTATAATCTCTGGTGTTCTGCAGAGCCAACGGGAATGACTATTCTGCCGCCGGTTTTAAGTTGCTTTAATAAACTTTCCGGAATTTCCGGCGCACCTGCTGTAACAATAATCCTGTCATATGGAGCAAATTCTTCCCATCCGATTGTACCATCATCAAGCTTTAATCTGACGTTATATCCAAGTTCAGAAAGCAGTTTTCGTGCCTTTTCGTGAAGTTTTTTTATTCTTTCAACACTGTAAACCTCTGCTCCCATTTTAGCGAGAATTGCTGACTGATAACCTGAACCTGTACCAATTTCAAGAACCTTGTCACCGCTTTTTACATTTAACTGTTCTGTCATATAAGCTACAGTGTAAGGCTGTGATATGGTTTGGGCACATTCAATAGGCAGGGCATTGTCATCATAAGCATATTTCCTTAATGCCGGAGAAATAAATTTCTCCCTTGGTACCTGGTAAATTGCTTTCAGAACTTTTTCATCTCTTATACCCTTTTTGCGAAGAGTTGCAATAAGTTTTTTCTTTTCCTCTTCAAGCAAAATCATTATCACTGATTTTCTTCCATCTCTTCGAAAATTTCCTTTACTTCCTCCTTTACATCGGTTGTCTCAAGGGATTTAACAAGTTCTTTCCTTAGTTCATCAAAGTCTTTGCACATTTTAAGTCTCCCGTCTTCTGCAATTGAAATTGTACCGCTTTCTTCAGATAAAATTACCACAACAGCATTAACATCTTCGGAAGCACCAAGTCCGGCTCGGTGTCGGGTTCCCAGTTTCATGTTTCCGATTCGTTCGGTTTCAGAAAGGGGAAGGATACAGCGGGCTGCCTCTATTGTATTGTTGTTCACAATTACTGCACCGTCATGCAATGGAGATTTTTTACTGAAAATAGAAACAAGAAGTTCTTTAC
>JAOADS010000101.1 GCA_026417195.1 Ignavibacteria bacterium
AAAAATATCCTGTTCAGTATTCAAAAACAGTCTATAATATTGCAGATACATATCTGTCTTTAGGGAAAATCAGGAAATCAAGAGATGATATTGTTACTGCCATAGAAATGTTTTCAGAATCTATGAAATACCGTGGTAAAAATTCTTACCCGTTTAACTATGCACTTACTGCATTTTCTATGGGCAGATGTTATGCAATCCTGGCTACCCACGAGAATAAGACAGATAATTACCATAAAGCTATTTCCCTTTTTGATGAAGCTCTGGAAATATTCACAGAGAAAGATTATCCGGAAATGAACAGAAAGGTTCATGAAGAAATAACTGCTGTCAAGAAGATTTTTTTCGTATGAGAGCGTTTTGTTGCATCCAGCCTTATGTATATTCATTGATTTTCTTTACAAATCTGGATATTTTTGTAATAAATTCCGCAGTAGCTCAGTTGGTTAGAGCATCTGACTGTTAATCAGAGGGTCGTAGGTTCAAGTCCTACCTGCGGAGCTGAATGAATACCCGAATTACAATCAGTCGGGTTTTTTTATCATAAAATATCTCAAGCCATGGATAATAAAAATGACAACATACCACAGCAGCAAATCAATATAGAGATTGGTGAAAAGGAAGCTGAAGGGATCTATTCAAATTTGGCAATAATTTCTCATTCACCGGCAGAATTCATAATTGATTTCACAAGGGTTCTTCCGGGGATACCTAAGTCTAAAATAAGTGCAAGGATTATTATGACACCTCAACATGCCAAGATGCTTTTGGGAGCTTTAAAGGATAATATAGAAAGATATGAGAGCCAGTTTGGTCAGATTCAGATAGTTGGCATTCCTCAGCAGGCAGGATTTGGTTTCCAGCCAGTCGTTAAGCCGAAGGATGAAAAGATAAATTAATAATTTTTTTTATATAAGACCACAGCTCCCACCGAAAAAAAAGTTATATTAGCCAGCCACGCTGTGAGCAAAGGGTCCAGGTCACCGTTGTAACCGAAGGAATTCGATATTTTTGTAAAGCCCAGATAAATAAAACTAATTAATATACTCATACCGAACTGCATTGCCAGCCCCTTTTTTCTCTTTGTGCCTGCTGATATAGCCATAGCAAATATAATTACTATGATACTGCTGAACGGGAAAGATATTTTTGCATAGTAATCCACGAGCTGACGGTCTATGTTTTGACCAGTCTTTCTCATTCCATCAATAAAGTCTTTTAATTCTGTGTAATTCATTTCATCCGGTTTTAATTGCCTCCTGGTGATTTGTTCCGGTCTGATGGAGATTTTATTTATCCCGCTTATTTCGTTCAATTTTTTTCTCTCATAGTAAGACATAAGTTCAGAATCATCTGAGAAAGTTCTTTCAACGGCACCGATAAGAATCCATTCTTCATTTTCCCATATCATTTCTTTGGCGTCAATGCGTTTGATAAGTCGTGTAAGAGTGTCCGGGTTATATATTTGTATCGAAACTCCTGATGCTGAAAGCTTATCGTCTCTGAAGTTTTCCATTAAAAGAAACTGGTTTCTGGATTCCTGAAAATAAAGTCTTCCCAGTCCTGAAACCTGAATATTTTTCTTTAAATAATTTCTTTCGATGAAAAACTTTTTTTTATTTGCTTCGGGAACTATCCAGTTGTTGAAATAAAGTGAAATTAATGTTACTAATATTCCGCAGAAAAGTAGAGGCGCCATGAACCTGATAAGACTGACCCCGGCATTCTTAACTGCAACTATTTCATTGAAATTAACCATTCTTCCAGCCGTAAACAGAGTGGCAAGGAGAACGGATACAGGGGTAATCAGCTTAATGATTTCCGGAGTGAAATAGAAGTAATACTCCAGTATCATTCCATAGCCTACTTTATTGTCTATAAACTTGTCAAGGGTTTCAAAAAGGTCAATCAGTATGAAGATGGTTATGAAACATAAAAGGGCAAAAAGAAAGTTTTTTGCAAACTGAAATATAATATATTTATCAATCTTTTTGCCCAACCATCAAAATTATTTTTTGGGAGTTTTTTTAGTTTTAGTATTTAAATAAATATTTACTGCAAGATAAACAGTACCCCAGTTGATCTTTTTCTTATTTGCAGTATATTGTTTCGGGAAATTGTTTGATAGGTAATTAGGCAAACTTGAGCGGAAAACCCCTTCTTCATCATTAAGATTTGCATTTTGCCTTCCCCACTCATAAAAATCTGCAGTACTGCCTCCACTTGATTCCTTCAGTAAGAGGTTTCCTAAATCATATTTAACTCCCAAAGCCATACCGAACACATTGGAAAATTTATATTCGAGTCCGGCATCAAAGTTTGCACCGATTCTGAATCCCGTTGTTTTAAATCTGACTGTATCGTATGTACTGGGGCTTCTTTCTAAGGTAGATGTGAAGGAATTGAATGAAACGTTTGCTCCGAAATAAGGAGAAAAAACTTTTGTAAATGAAGTTGGAGCAAGTTCCAGACCGAAACCAAAACTAAAAGCTGAAAATGAATAGTTGTAATCCTGAGGTGGAGTGAAATAGTCATTTGAGTCATTAGGATTTAAGTATATCTGATTGCCTTTTTTCTTGGACTGAAATGTGTTAAATGACGTAAAACCCAAAAAACCGGAACCTCTTACTATGTTATATTTATCAAAATTTATTTTAACAGCTCCAAAGAAATTAATTCCTGTCTGAGCTGCGTAATTGGTTTTGTAAAGATTTGTATCTATAAGTGCAAGTTGTATTCCCCTATATGAACTATACATCAGATAATCTTTTCCTTTTAATTCATCAAAAGGTTCTGAAACGCCGAGACCTATACGTATTATAGGTTTATCAAACTGTGAGTAACTAATCGTGCTTAAAATTGCTAGAATAATGATTGTTTTTAACATTTTCATTAATAAATTTTTTATTTTTGAGTTACTTTCCGAAATAAAATACTAATCCTCCGTAAAACTGCAGGAATGTTATGTTTTTCTTAGGGTATTTTACTCCGTTATCGGAAATATGTTCCCCGTCATTAAGGTTGTATTTCGATCCGATATCTTTATTAAATGACTTACCTATAATGTTAGCGAAACCATATTTAGCACCTAATATCAGACCTAAATTCTGGTGAAAAGCATAATCAACACCACCACCTCCGGCTATACCTAATCTTATTGTTGAGTTCATTGTATATTCTGAAGATCCTCCATTTATTTTCAGTTTTCCTCCGAAAAAGTTTATTGAAAGCTCAAAACCAATAAAGGGACTAAATCTCCTTTTTTTTGACTGAAAGACGTATTCACTACCGAAACTTATGCCTACGTGACTTTGAGTAAGATCAAAATCTCCGTTACCACTTGTGTCATTATAGGCAATAAAATTACTGAATATGTTAAAAGTAATTCCTGTTGTAATATTAAAGTTACTTTTATATTTAATCGGAAGTTTTACTAATACTCCAAAATTAATACCAGATTTCATAAAGAAGGTATTAGTATCCGGATTTCCGTTTCCTGTCCATTGATAGTAATACTCACCGAAATTTCCCTTAAGATCTGGCAGTGGATGAGAATAACCAGCTGTAAACTGAACTTTACCTTTAGGCTGTGAGAATATGCTGACGGAAAATATTATAAGAATTACTGTAACAAAAATCCTAGACTTGATTGAAGTGAAATGAAAGGGGAAAGTATATATCATTTTTTATGTTTTTTTACATTTCCCCCGAAGCCAAATGAAATACCAGCAGAAAACTGAATGTGGTGAATGGATTTTGACTTGTTGAATGAAGTTTCCGCATCATTGAGAGGTATTTCCCTTGCTTCAAAGTTTATGGGATCTTCTGGTACGTCGTTTGTGCCCGATCCGCTTGGGAGACTTTCTGTTTTCCTGCCAAGCATATTGGAGATACAATATTTTATGCTTAAAACCACAGAGCTTGTTTTACTGATTTTGAATTCAACTCCACCATTGATATTCAGACCGAAGCGGCTTTCGCTTTTCCTGTTTGCTGTGAAGTTTGTATCACCTGTAGCCTCTACTTTTCCGCTGAAGAAATTAGCTGTAAGTTCAGCTCCTACAAATGGTATTGTTTTTGATGATGAACTAAGCAGAAATTCAGCACCTCCGGAAATTGTAAATATATTAAATGAGTTTTTGTAAGAAAGATTAGTATATGTACCTTTTCCGCTGAAACTGGAAAAGTTCAAACCTGCAGTCAGCCTTCCTTTAGCTGAAGAGTCGTATGTGTATTTAAATGATGTACCTATGTTATATCCACTTGAAGTAAGGTAATTCGGATGAAAAAAGAAATTTATTTTCTCATTTCCTGAAAGAGATGGAAATTCTCCTTTAAGGTCAGAAACAGGCAGGCTATAACCTCCGTAAGCTGATATGTTGAACTTTTGCTGAGAAAAATTATCGTTCATTACAAACAGTAAACCCACCAGAAGACATAAAATACTATACATATACAAAGTTACCTATTCGGTGAAAAACAAAAAAGGATATGTTATGTACCTTTGTTATTTCCTTTTACTCGGGTGCATTAAATAGTAGGATACACCTGCATAAATTTGCAGTAAAGAAATATTCTTTGTCTTTAACGAACCGGATTCCTTATCGTTAAGATTATATTCTCCCACAGCTGCAACAGAATCATATTGTTTCCCTATCAGATTAACCATACTGTATTTAGCTCCTATAAGAGCTCCTATGTTTTTTGAAAATGAAAATTCAATTCCTCCGCCAAGTGTAATACCGAATCTTGATGCAGATTTAAGGTTTTTCTTTGTGGTGCCGGCATGTTCATGAAAAACTGACGGATTTATCAGGGTAACGGTTTCTTCAGTTTCTCCGCTAATGAAATTTCCGGTTAATTCAAATCCTATAAAGGGATTGGTTTTCCCTTTAGGAGTGAAGGAATACTCAGCACCTAAACCAGCTGAGATGATATTCATATGCTTATGTTCTTTTACTTTATTTCCGTGAATGTATTCACCCTCACCGGACATTCTGTTAAAGCTTCCTCCAAAAGTGATTCTGAAATTTCTTTTTTTATCAATTGCATATTTACCGTTAAGCCCTATATTGAAACCATTTTTAATTCCATATGTATTAAGTCTGTCTGATGAGTCACTAATATTCCCTTTAAGTTCTCCCATTGGAAGATTATATCCTCCGCTTAAGGATATTATTAAGCGAGGCTGAGACAAAATGCTGAGGGAAAGAAGAAAGATAAGCGAAGATATGATAGGTTTCATATATTATTTCGAATTTATTTTTTAATAAATAAGAAAGGGAGCTTTAAAGCTCCCTTCTTTAAATTTTATTTTATCTTTTTCTGCTCTTAGGCTGATTAAGTAAGAAACTGACTCCGGCAGAAAGCTGTATGTACTGTATGTTTCCATGCTTCCCTTAGTATGTTCTTGCTAAAGTTTGTTCCAACAAGTATAAGAAATATTTATTAAAGTAAAAATAAATAAATATTTATATTTTCTGAACTGGCTATAGCTTGGAATAATTATCTGACCTTCATATACTTCAGTCTCATGGAATTTAGCAGAACAGTGACTATATCACTGAAAGCCATTAGCATTGAAGCCATTACCGGTGAAACTGATATCCCGATCGGAACCAAGACTCCAGCTGCTATAGGTATAGCGGCTGCATTATAGAAGAAAGCCCAGAAGAGATTTTGCTTTATAATGCGTATAGTTTTGCGTGATATTTTAAACAGTGCTAAAATATTTTCAAGGTCTCCTTTAACAAGAATAATATCTGCAGAGCGTATCGCGATATCCTGTCCACTTCCTATAGCAATTCCAATATCTGCTTTTGAAAGAGCCGGAGCATCATTTATTCCATCGCCTATCATAGCTACTTTTCTTCCGCTTTCCTGATGTGAGTTTATTATTTCAAGTTTCCGGTGGGGGAGAACCTGAGCGACGTAATTATCAATTCCTAACTCTTTTGCTGTTTGTGAAGTTGTTTCTTTATTGTCTCCTGAAATTAACTCAACACGGAAATTCTCTTGTTTAAATGAGTCTATGACTTTTTTAGAGTTTTCCTTTATTCTGTCCTGAATTTGAATTTCACCAATCAGGCGATCGTTTTCCAAAAGATAAATGTTTCTGACTGATTCACTTAATTCAACTAATCCGCTCTTTTTAAGAAGTGCCGGTCCTCCAAGTTTGTAAGTTTTTCCTTCTATAGTTGCTTCGACGCCTACACCAGGTGTTATCCTGAAAGACTCGGGTCGTATAAGTTTATTGCCTGAAGACATGTATTCCGACACTATAGATTTTGCAATTGGATGTTCCGAATAATTCTCAACAGATGCTGCGATTTTGAGAATTTCTTCTTTTGAATAACCGTTTCGTGGTATAACATCTCTTATCCTGAAATCAGCATATGTCAGGGTACCTGTTTTGTCAAATAATATAGTGTCTATCTTATTAATTATTTCTATTGCTTCAGCATTGTTGAAAAGTATCTTATTTTCAGCAGCTTTTCCAACGCCAAGAACGATTGCAATTGGTGTTGCAAGGCCAAGGGCACATGGACAAGCTATTATGAGGACTGCAACTGACTTCAGAAGGGAATAGCTTAGAGTTTCACCTATAATCAGTTTCCATACAATGAATGTTACTATTGAAATTATTATCACAATCGGGACAAATACGGATGAAACTTTATCCGCTATTCTCTGAATTTTTGGCTTTGATTTCTGGGCATCTTTGACAAGCGTGATTATTCTTGAAAGATATGATTCACTGACTGGCTTTAAAGTTCTGATTTTCAGAAAGCCGTCTATGTTAAATGTTCCTCCTGTTACCTGAGTACCTGGGATTTTCTCAGCGGGATGAGATTCTCCTGTTATCATTGATTCATCTACACTTGAGGAACCCTCAAGAACCAAACCGTCAACGGGTATTCTTTCACCGGGTTTTACAATTACGATATCTTCTTTTCTTACTTTTCTTATAGGTATCTCTGTTTCGTTTCCGTTTCGAAGAACGAGTGCCTTCTTTGCCTGCAGGCTCATCAACGATTTTATCACATACTGTGTTTTGCTTTTCAGTTTAAATTCAAGGAAATTTCCCAGCAGGATAAACGTAATTATCATAGCAGCGCTTTCAAAATAAACTGTCTGTTCAGTTTCACCTGATATTCCGGGCCAAAGCATTATTATTACACTGTAGAAGTATGCAGACAGAGTTCCTATTGCTATCAGAGAATCCATACCCGGAGATAATGTCTTCGTTTCTGTAATGAATCCTTTTATGAATTTTAGCCCGCACCAGAAGATAACTATAGTTGAAAGAGGTAAAGCAATAAGATTTGCAACCTGGTATGAAATCAGGTTAAAGAAACTGAAATGTTCTTTCATACCAAGAATTACTATAACTGAAGAGAGGGTTATGGCGGTGATTATCTTAACTATATAAATACGGTTTGTTTTTCTTCTCTCAATTTCTGCAGATAGTTCTTCTCTGTCATCTTCGGATATTGTTGCCCTGTATCCGATTTTTTCTATTTCTCTTTTTACCTGATTTAAATCACATTTTCCGTTTTCAAATTCAACGGTTGCAGTTTCAGAGCCAAGTTCAACACTGACTTTTTTTATGCCCTCAATTTTGTTTAATGCTTTTTCTATTCTCGTGACACATGAAGGACAATCCATACCTTCAATGTCAAACTCGATACTGGTCATTAAATCTTTCATGTTTATTTATTATGCGTAATTCTATGAATTACCATAGATGAAGCTTGTTTATTTGCTAAAAGTATAATTTCAGCTATAACGACATTTTCGGGGCGTGAAGCAGCCCATACTACCGCTTCAGCTACGTCTTCCGGAGTCAGAGGCTCTATACCATTATAAACAGCTTTAGCCCTTTTTTTATCTCCTCTGAAACGTACTATACTGAATTCAGTTTCAACAAGTCCGGGGTCAATTGTTGTTACACGTATATTAGTGTCAACCAGGTCTGTTC
>JAOADS010000102.1 GCA_026417195.1 Ignavibacteria bacterium
ATCACTATCAAAAATCAAATCCAAGAAGTACTTACTTCTGTTTTGCTAAAGTATGAACTCAATCATATTAATTACATAGATTTTGCTTTATATGAAATTTATATTCGCTGGTTAATTTCATGAAATTCAGAAGACCTAAAGGTACTAAAGATATTCTGCCGGAGGAATCGTGGAAATGGCAGATTGTTGAGAGTAATGTTAGGGAAGTTATGAACCTCTTTAACTACTCTGAGATAAGAACCCAACATTTGAGTATACTGAACTTTTCAAAAGAGGTATAGGCAGCGGAACAGATATAGTAGGCAAGGAAATGTACACATTTACGGATAAAGGAGGTGATTCACTTACTCTCAGGCCGGAGGGGACAGCACCTGTTGTAAGGGCATTTCTTGAGAACTCTATGTATGCATCTTCTCAGCTTCATAAGCTTTATTACATTGCAAATATGTTCAGGCATGAGAAACCTCAGGCAGGAAGATTTCGTGAGCATACTCAGTTTGGTGCAGAGATTATAGGTACTGACAGTATATATTCAGATGTTGAATTAATTATACTTGCAGGTGAGGTTTACAGAAGGTTCGGAATTATTTATAAGCTTAAAATCAACTCAATAGGAGAGGTGTCTGAAAGAAGTAAATATATTTCAGAACTCAGAAATTATCTGCTGAAATATTCTTCTGATCTATCTGAAGATAGCAGGAGAAGACTGAATTTAAATCCTTTAAGAATACTTGATTCTAAAGATGAAGCTGATATAGAGATTATTAAAGGTGCTCCAAAGATTTATGAGTATTTGTCTGTAGATTCGAAAAGAAGGTTCGACAAGGTACTTGAAGTGCTTTCATTAAATAACATAGCTTTTGAAGTTGACTACAGGCTGGTGAGGGGACTTGATTATTACTGTCATACTACATTTGAATTTCTATCATCTCATCTTGGTGCCCAGAGTTCAATTGGCGGAGGTGGCAGATATGACGGACTTTTTCTTGAGTTCTCTGATAAATCTTATACCGGTGCAGGTTTCGGAAGCGGGATTGAGAGAGTTATTGAAGCAGCAGAGAAGAGTGGCTTTGATTTTGGAGTTAAAAAACATCCTTTGATATTTTTTGCAACTATGGGAGACAATGCAGTGAATACAGCCTTCAGAATTATAAATGAGCTGAGAAAACAGGGTATATCTGCAGAAACTGATTACAATAACAGAAGTTTGAAGTCTCAGATGAGGGAAGCTGATAAATTAAAGGTCAAATATGTTTTCATTATAGGTGAAGATGAAATATTGAAAGGTAGAGGCATCTTAAAAGATATGGAAAAAGGTTCTCAAACCGAGGTTCAGTTTGAAAAATTATCTGAGTTTATTAGAACCGAATGAGAACAAAAAAAGTAAAACCTCCTCCTAAAGAATATGAATATCAGTTGATAATTTCAGGTGAGTATGATGAGATATCAAAGCGAGATTATATTTCATTTAAATTCAGAACTGCTAAAGAATTTCTGACATTTCCCTATATACTTAAAGTTAAAAGTAAAATCATCAAAAATACTATAAGCTTCAGCATACTTGGTTTTTCAGCTCCTTTAGGCGAACTGTCAGTACCGGGACATGCAGGTTATGAGTTCAGGTTTTATGACTTTACTAAAGGCGATTATGTAATTTCTGTTGAAAAGAAAAATTCAGAAAAAATCAATTTTACCCTGTCCGTTAAAAACGGGAGACTGAAAATCAAATCTGAAAATGATAAGAGTTTTATACAAATTATATTATTTAATCCGGAATAATTAAAAATAATGATACCAAAACTTTTTGATATAGGTCCAATACCGGTTTACAGCTACGGACTCATGCTTGGAATAAGTTTCATAGTTGCAAGCTGGATACTTTCAAAAGAATTTAAACGTAAGGGACTTGATGAAAACTATGCAGTCAATATTACTTTCATAGCACTGATTGGTGGTATAGTAGGCTCAAAGTTGCTTTACGTTATAGAAGAATGGAACAGCATAATGTCTAAACCAGTCGGTAAGATTTTTTCAACTGACGGACTATTTTCCCCAGCTGGTTTAACCTGGTATGGAGGATTTATTTTAGCAACAGTTTTGATTTATCTTTATACCCGTTCAAAGAAAATATCGTTTATGAAAGTTGCTGATGCGGCGTCTCCGAGTCTTGCTATTGGTTACGGAATTGCAAGGATTGGTTGTCATTTGTCAGGTGACGGGGATTACGGTTTACCAGTATCAGAATTTATGAGCTGGGTACCATGGGGAACAGATTATTCCAAAGGTACTCTGCCTCCGTCAGTTGCTTTCAGAGATACTGAGATTGCAGAGAAGTTCGGTGGTGTTGTTCCGGACAATACTTTATGTCATCCGACGCCGGTTTATGAGTTTATTATGGGAATTATAATTTTAGCCATTTTATGGAAGGTGAGAAAGAAATTCAGCCGTGAAGGTAAACTATTCGGCTTATATCTGATATTAAGCGGTCTTGCAAGGTTTTTAGTTGAGTTTATCAGGTTAAATCCCAAGATAGCAATAGGTCTTTCCGAAGCTCAGCTGATTTCAGTTGTGCTGATCATTCTCGGGATATGGTTTTATAATAAAAACCCTCTTCCGGTATATGAAACAAAAACCCAACATAAGAAAAGAAAATCTGATTAATGTTTCTGTAAAATTCTCTTTTCCTTGAAACTCTTTTAAAATCTGGGTAAATTTGTAAATTCAGTAATTAATGACACTAAAACAATATGAAAAGGACTTTCCAGCCAAGTAACAGAAAACGTAAGAACAAACATGGTTTCAGGGAAAGAATGTCTTCCAAAAACGGCCGCAAGGTGCTTTCAAGAAGGAGAGCAAAAGGAAGAAAGAAGCTAACTGTAAGCGACGAGAAGAAATTTACAAGATAATAATTAACCTTGAAAATTTCGCGAAGTCTTAAGAAACAAGAGATTCTGAGAGGTTTCAGAGCGTTTGAAGAGGTTTTAGCTGAAGCACAAAGAATTATATCCAAGTATATTACCGCTTACTACAGATTTACAGATAAGCCCGGATCATTTCCTGTAAGAGTTGGTTTTCTTGTGTCAAAAAAAAAATTAAAAAAGCATTTCTGAGGAATCGGGTGAGAAGACTTCTTAAGGAAGCTTACAGGTTAAATAAGTCCGGTTTAATAGATTCAGTGAAAGCAGCCTCAGTACAATTTGAAGTTATATTCAGTCTTAATATCACTGATGGATTTGATAAGATAAAGTTTAGTGATCTTTCGGAAGACATGCATAAAATATTAAATGAATTAATCCGGAAAATTCCAAAGTTGGTTAATTGAAATACATTAGTCTTAAATATCCCTTTTTGCTGCTGATTAAATTTTATAAGTTCTTCATCTCACCTCTTTTACCGCCTTCTTGCAGACATTATCCGACCTGTTCAGACTACACCTATGAGGCAGTTGAAAAGTACGGATTTTTCAAAGGCAGTTTTATGGCCGTGAAGAGAATACTGAAGTGCAATCCTTTTTTTAAAGGAGGATATGATCCGGTTCCGTAAATTTATATTCATAAAATGGACAGAAGTTCAGTTATAGGATTTATTCTGATCGGGCTGATTCTTATGGTCTGGCTTTATTTCCAGAGCAGAAATACCGAACAGATGAGAGAATTACAGCAGAAGAAGGAGGAAAATATTGAAAAGAGGGAAGGGAATATCACCGGACAGCTTCCTGATACAGTGAAGTCTTCCCAGCACTCAGAAAAGTATGGAGCGATTTTCGGAAAGTTCGAAAAAGGAGAAGAGAAGATAATCATAATTGAGACGGATAAATATTATGCGGAATTTTCCACAAGAGGCGGTGCCCTGGTAAAATATGAGGTGAAGGGTTTCAAAACATGGGACGGATATCCTGTTCAGCTGCTATATCTGGATAAAGTACCAGAACTTAATCTTCTTTTTACCTCCGCTGACGGCAGATTAATAAACACAAGAGATTTATACTTTAATTCAGATTATCAGCCATGGAAAAGGGTTAATGTTTCAGCAGAGGGAAGCTATACTCTCACCTATGAATTGCTTCTGGATACCCTTGGTTCAAAGATAATCAAACGTTATAATTTCCAGCCTGCTTCTTATATGTTCGGACTTGATGTTGAACTTATAAATCCGGGCAGATTTATTTCCAACTTCGAATATCAATTAGCATGGGAGAACTCTCTCAAACTTACTGAGTTCAGAAGTGACCTTGAAGGTTCACATGCTCATGCATATGCTGAAATGAACGATAATCTTGAAGTATTTGATGTAACCTCAAAAGATGAACCAGTCAAATCAGACTTAAACGGACAGACGGACTGGGTAGCATCTAGAATAAAATATTTTACAGTTTTCCTTATACCTACCCAAAAGAAGGCAGATGGTTCTTATATAACCGGCGTTTACAAAGATCTGCCTGATCACGGACACGAGAAAGATTATTCAATAGCTCTGAAGATGCTTGTGAAAAACGATAGACATGAAAAGAATTCATTTAATATATACCTTGGACCTGTTGATTACGAAATACTGAAAAGTTATGATATGGGCTTGGAGAAGACAATGAGGTTTTCACTTGATTTCCTTGTAAGACCTATAGCACAATATTTCATACTGCCACTATTTTTATTTATACATAAATTCATTTCAAACTGGGGAGTTGTAATAATAATCTTTTCTCTCATAATGAAGTTTCTGCTGACTCCATTTACAAGATATCAGATGAAATCAATGAAGAAGATGGGTGATCTTCAGCCTAAGATGACAGCAATCAGGGAGAAATATAAAGACGATCCTCAGAAACAGCAGCAGATGCTTATGAAACTCTACCGTGAAGAGAAGATAAATCCAGCCGGAGGATGCCTGCCGCTGCTTCTTCAGCTTCCGATATTATATGCTTTATTTGGAGTTTTCAGCTCAACGATAGAACTTCGTCAGGCTAATTTCATCTGGTGGATACACGATCTTTCAGTGCCGGACGAGATTTTAAGACTGCCGTTTAAGATTCCACTGTTTGGAATAGATTACATTTCAGGACTTGCGTTGCTGATGGGTATAACTATGTTTATTCAGCAGAAGATGACAATTAAGGATCCCAAACAGATGGCTATGGTATATGTAATGCCTGTACTGCTTACCTTGCTTTTTACAACACTGCCTGCCGGACTGAATCTTTATTACTTTATGTTCAACCTGTTTTCAATAATTGAACAGAAGTTCTTCATGAAAAGCCAGCCTTCGCCAACTATTCAGGAGAACGGTAACGAGAAAAATAAACCTCAGCTTAAACATAAAGGTAAGAAAAGTAAAGTAAACTGATTACTCGCTGTTGAGTTTCATTTACTACTAATGTCTGTTAGTGTAATAGGATTTGTGATATAAAAAGTTTGTCTGTGAGGTATTGTTTTTAAAGATACAGTTTAAAGATAAACCAGTGGAGATGGCGGGAGTCGAACCCGCGTCCGGAAACAGGACCACCAGAACCTCTACATTCATATTCCGTATTTAAATTTCACTTACAGCCTGCTATACGGACAGAGCTAACTGTAAGCTACACCTGATTTTCATCTCATCATTTAAACTCAGGTAGATTTAAATGACCAGCCTGTCAGTCTGACGCCTTCATTCCAGCCGGACAGGCAACAGCCATGAAGAAGACGGCTACTTAAGTTATATTAAGCAGCTAAAGCGTAATTGTTGTTGTCGTTTATTTTGACATTCAGCCTTTTTATCGTGATTTGCTGAGAACACGGAATGCAGTTCCGACCATCCTCGTTCCCGTCGAAACCAGATTCATCCCCATTATTAAAAGAACCCTTCACAAAGTTAGAACTGAATTTATGCTTATACAATTCCAAAAATAAAACATCTGGGAATTTTATCAGAAATTTTATATGGAGAATTTTAAACCTAACAGATGTTATTTTTTTGAAAATTCATAAGATTTCAGCAAAAACTGCTTAGTTAGTTGTTTCAACACATAAAACTTACAGGAAAAAGTTTCTTCAACTTTTAAGTGTGATTGTTCTTATATTTGTATATAAATTTAAAATATTCCGTGCAGGTTAATAAGAAATTTATTTTTTTAAGCATACTGTTAATTTCAGCTATCTTTACAGTATTTTCAAGGGATGATTCACTAAAAAAAATTTTAACTGTTTTTTTAAACTCAGTTAGTTATACTAAGAATCATACAGCAATACGTTACGACAGTTTTAAGGATGTGAGCGGAATGTTCAATGAAAGGGGTTTTTACCGCTCAGAAAGTTCCAGTTTAAATGAAAACGAGCTGATAAATAATTTCAACGGTAATCTTATGTTATGAGATACCTTTATATTCATTTAATGTTGGAGGAGAGATGAAATTTAATCTCTCACTCTTTTATAACGGCTCAGTTAATCATCAGGTCTTCGTAGGTGACACTAATTTATACGATAACGGCTTAAATGGACGGCATAATATAAATACTCCGGAGTGGATAATCAGCCTGAACGGAATAGGCATACAGATTTTAAATTTTGAAACAAATTTCTTTTCAAAAGATATATCGGATAATCAGATATCAGGTAATAAAATGAACCTGTTAATTCAGGGATATCATTTCTCATCACGCCTCACGCCAGCTGATATTCTGATTGATCCTGATCGTATCAATATTATGGCTGGGGACGGCTCTCTCATTACACTTATAAATAAATCTTCTTCAAGCGGTTATTCAGGTACGTATGTATCGGAATCAAAAGGTGAAAACTATAAAGCCTATGTTTCCTTCATTGAAACAGAAGGCCCTGAAGCTTACAGAACAAGAAGAGTTGAATTTATGAAGGGAGATGGTCTTGTTTACATATTTGAGGAAATTAAAATAAAATTTGCAGACTTTAAAGTTTCAGAATCCATAGTAAATGTTCACCGTAAACCTAAATGCCTGCTGCTTAAAGAAATAAAGGATCAGTTCGGTAATAAGATACTTCTCGGTTATAATGCAGTTCCTGTTGGGATGTCAGAATATATTTATGGCAGACCTCTGGTAAGCGATATCTCCTCATCTTTAGCATCTTTAAACTTTATCTATGGCATCACCGGGATGAAAATCAATCATAATTCAGAGATAAACGGATCATATTTTGTGAATTTTACTGAACCTGTTAATTATAATCAGGGAACAGACTATAATCACATGGCTTTAATATGGAAAATCAGGAATCCAAATACTGAAGAAGCTTTTGTAAATTACGAAAATTATATAAGAAAATATAATGATGTACCGAATCCTTTTCAGACGGGTAACCTGATTTTAAACTTCAGCAATCTCAGAAGACTGAAATGGTTCAGAAATTTTAACGGTGCAGGCAGAGCTTACACATACCTTGGCAGTAATACTATGGAAATATCACTTAACATACCCTATAATCATTTTCTGAAAAGCATGGAATATTATGGCTACGGAAGAGATGCTTTTTATGTAAATATGTTATCGGGTAAACTGGATACAAATGAAGTAGCAAAAGCACAGGAGACTTTTTTCTATAACTATAACCGTAACCGGGAGGAATGTAACATATACTCAGTGGACAGCTCTGATTACTATGAAAGTATCAGGGTAAGGGAATCAGTGGATGGTTCAACAGTCAACTCTGGTTAAAGAAAGAAGTGACAGAATATCTGATTCCCCTTTAAGAACCTGGAAATATGAATATTCCTATGCAGGCGGAACTTTTGCATTTGACAGTGTTCTTCTTTTCACAAAAGAAACTGATCCCCTGGACAATTATACAGAAACCAGACTTGATACTTTCTTAACTCTGATAAAGGATATCTACGGAAACCCTATGTATTACTACAAACACGGAGTTGTAAAACAGATCGAGAAATTCAGTTCATTTGGAAACAGGCTCTATAGGAAAGAATTTATCTA
>JAOADS010000103.1 GCA_026417195.1 Ignavibacteria bacterium
TCGCTGAGCTTAGCCTTATAGTTTTTATAAATCTGGTGTAATAATGAATGGGCTTTACGTGAAGTTGTCCATTCATTTGTGAAATCTAATGTGTCTATCCTGAAATTAGGATTTTCAAGATGCTTTAAAAATGTATCCTTTTTCAAGGAGGTACCAGCTCTGATAATCATACTTCCGTCTATGTCTCTTATACCCAGCGATTCTTTACCATCAAACAGTTCACCTAGTTTCTGTGCAAGTTTTTTGTTTAAGTTTTTGATAGAATCACGTCTTTCTTCTTCAAGTTTTTCAAGTCTTCTTTTTTCTTCCTTTTTTGTTTCAGTGTCTCTTTGTTTTCTTGCAAATAATTTTTTATTGATAACAATACCTTTCATTCCCGGAGGTGCTTTCAGAGATGCATCTTTAACATCACCCGCTTTGTCACCGAATATAGCTCTTAGCAGTTTTTCTTCAGGTGTTGGTTCTGTTTCTCCCTTAGGGGTAACTTTGCCAATCAGTATATCATTTTCTTTTACTTCAGCTCCGATTCTAACTATACCGTCTTCATCTAAATCTTTTGTTGCCTCTTCACTTACATTCGGTATATCCCTCGTTAATTCTTCTTCTCCGCGTTTTGTATCTCTTACCTGAAGGTTAAATTCTTCAATATGAATTGAGGTGTAAATATCTTCTGCAACTATTCTTTCACTGATTACGATGGCATCTTCAAAATTATAACCTTTCCATGGCATAAACGCCACAAGTATGCTTCTGCCGAGAGCAAGTTCACCTTTCTCTGTTGCAGCTCCGTCAGCCAAAACATCTCCCTTTTTAACTTTCTGCCCGACTGATACTATTGGTTTCTGATTAAATGAAGTATCTTGATTTGTCCTTAAAAATTTTACGAGATTATATACTTTTACTTCCGTGTCCTCAAAACTTACTAATGCCTCATCCGAGTTTTTATCAATCTCATACCTTACAATTATTTTATCCGCAGATACATGTTCAACAACACCGTCTGCTTCAGCTAATAATAATGTTCTTGAATCACGAGCTATTATCTTTTCAAAGCCTGTTCCTACCAGGGGGGCTTCGGGTTTCATCAGAGGAACTGCCTGACGCTGCATATTAGAACCCATAAGAGCCCTGTTAGCATCATCATGCTCAAGGAAGGGAATGAGAGCTGCAGCAGCGCTTACTATCTGATTAGGCGCAATATCCATGTATTGGACTTCTTCAGGCTTTACGATCGGGAAATCTCCTTTATGTCTGGCTTTTATTCTTTCATCTACTATTCTGTTACCTTCTACTTTTACATTAGCTTGTGCTATTATGAAATTATCTTCCTTTTCAGCTGACAAATAATGTATCTCATCTGTAATTCTTCCGTTTTTAACTTTAAGATAGGGAGTTTCAATAAAGCCGAAATCACTTATTCGGGCATGTGTGCATAGGGAGGAAATTAGACCGATATTTGGACCTTCAGGGGTTTCGATGGGGCAAAGTCTGCCATAGTGAGTGTAATGGACATCTCTTACTTCAAATCCAGCTCTCTCACGGGAAAGACCACCGGGACCGAGAGCACTTACCCTGCGTTTATGCGTCATTTCACTTAAAGGATTTACCTGATCCATATATTGGGATAACTGACTGGTACCGAAAAATGATACAAGGGCAGTTGTAATAGTTCTTGCACTAACCAGATTTGCCGGTGTTATATTCTCTTCATCATGTATGCTCATTCTTTCCCTGATTGTTCTTGCCATTCGTGCAAGACCAACGTTAAACTGAGCTGCCAGTTGTTCTCCTATAGATCTTACTCTTCTGTTTCCGAGGTGGTCGATATCGTCAACTTCTCGTTTTCCTGCTTCAAGATCTATGAGATAATTAATTATGGAGATTATATCTTCCTTGGTTAATACTGTTACGTTTGAGGGAATAGACAATCCTAATTTATAGTTTAACTTATATCTTCCAACCTCACCAAGGTCATATTTCTTTTCATTGAAAAACAATTTGTCAACCAAGGTCTTTGCAGTTTCATCGTCTTCAGGCCTTATCTGTTCAGAGAGTTGTTCCAAAGCATCGACTTCTGAAGATGTAGCGTCTTTAATAAGAGTGTTGGCGATAAGTGATTCGTCAATAGGTCTGTCAAACTTAAATATCTTAACTCTGGTGACTGAAGAGTGATTGATTTTTTCTATCAGCTCTTCATCTATTACTGATGCTCTTTCAGCTATTAATTCTCCGGTTTCTTTATCTACCAGGTCATCGGCTAGTTGTTTTCCGATATAATTTTTAAGATCTTTCTTTTCAGCTATTTCTAATAAATTAAACAGTTCTAGAATTTCATCATTAGTTGAATAACCAAGTGCTCTCAATATTGTTGTAACAGGGAACTTTTTGCGTCTGTCTATATATGCAAAGAGGCAGTTGTTAATATCTGTAGTAAACTCAACCCATGATCCTTTCATTGGAATAATTCTCGCAGAATAGAGTTTCGTACCGTTCTGGTGTGTTGATTCACTGAAAACAACTCCCGGTGCTCTGTGAAGCTGAGAAACTATTACTCTTTCAGCTCCATTGATTACAAAGCTGCCGTAAGGTGTCATATATGGGATATTTCCCATATAAACTTCATTAACAATTGTATTCGAGAATTCCTTAGCTTCTTTATTAGGCTTTGTTGAAAGCTTAAGTTTTGCTTTGAGTATGGCAGCATAAGTCAACCCCTGTTCCTGACATTCTCTAATTGAGTAATGAGGTTTTTCAATTGAGTATTCTATAAATTCTAGTATAGCAGTCTCCCTAGTATCTGTAATAGGGAAGGTACGGTTAAATACAGCCTGCATCCCTATGTCTTTTCTTTCTGCAGGCGGAATATCTTCCTGCAAGAATTCCTTGAAAGATTGAAGCTGAACGTTCAGAAGATCTGGAGTATCAGTGTGCTTTCCAGATTTTGATAGCGATATCCTTTCGCCGTTAAATTTAATTTTAGATAGGTCTATAGACATGTTTGTTTTCCTCTCTCCGAAGTAACAGAGATTTAATAAAATAGATTACAGGCAGACTGGTTTAACAACAGTTTGCCTGTAAATTTACTTGTATTAAAAAGTATTGAAATAGGTTAATCAGCTGTTAAGCCTAAAGAAATTGTAGTTATTTTATTTTAATTCGATTTTAGCACCAGCTGCTTCAAGTTCACTTTTCAGCTTTTCAGCATCAGCTTTTGACAGTCCTTCCTTAACAGGTTTCGGTGCGCCCTCAACAAGTGCCTTTGCTTCAGTAAGTCCCAGTCCGGTAGCATTTTTAACAGCCTTGATGACATTGATTTTTTGTGCTCCGGCATCAACCAAAACAACTGAAAATTCTGTCTTCTCTTCAGCAGGTGCTCCTGATGGTGCTGCACCTGTGGTTGCACCAGCCATTACGACTGGGGCAGCTGCAGTTACTCCGAACTTATCTTCAAGAGCTTTTTTTAATTCCGATGCTTCAAGAAGTGAAAGGTTACTGATTTTTTCAACTAATTCTTCTACTACAGACATTTTATTTATTCTCCTTGATTAATTTAATTAATTCTTTTTTTTAGCAACTTCTTCAATCACAGATGCTAGGTCTCTTATTACTGCATTGATTGAACCTACTATACCTGAAATTGGAGCCTGGAGACTGCTAATGATTGAAGAAATGATTTCAGGTTTAGAAGGTAAAGAAGCAAGTTCATTTAAACTTTTGTTCCCATATACTTTGTTTTCAACTATTGCTATTTTTAACTTCGGTTTCTCACTCTTATCATAAAACTTTTTAAGTATCTTGGCAGGGGATATAGGATCATCATAGGCAAAAATCACTCCTGTTGGTCCTTTCAAGGTTTCATTTATTTTATCTGAAAGTTCTGAAAAACTACTTCTTTTGTTTTCAAGTGCTTTTTTTATTAATGTATTCTTGAAAACTTTATAGTCAATTTTTGCTGAGAAAAATTCATCTCTTAATTCATTGGTTTCCTTTACTGTAAGTCCTGTAAAGTCTGTTAGGTAAATACTTGATGCTTTTTCTAATTTTTCCTCAAT
The DNA here is from genome assembly GCA_026417195.1 of Ignavibacteria bacterium. Classification (GTDB taxonomy): domain Bacteria; phylum Bacteroidota; class Ignavibacteria; order Tepidaquicellales; family OLB5; genus JAOADS01. The sequence goes on from JAOADS010000103.1 coordinate 4,053, forward strand.
CTCTGCTACTGAATTTATCTTATCCTGTTTTTTCATCTTTAGATAAAATTTTGATTAGTGATGTGTAATTTCATTTCTGCTGATTTTAAGTCCCGGACCCATTGTACTTGTCAGTGTAACTGTTTTTACATACTGACCTTTTGAAGTAGCTGGTTTTAATTTCAATACCTGATTTATGAAGGTATGAATATTTTCTTCCAACTGTTTATTGTCGAAAGAAACTTTCCCAACACATGCATGAACGATCCCGGCTTTATCTACTCTGAATTCAATTCTTCCGGCTTTTACTTCCTTCACGGCTTTTGCAATGTCCTGTGTTACTGTACCGCTTTTGGGATTAGGCATTAGTCCTTTAGGCCCTAAAATTTTACCAAGTTTGCCAAGCTCGCTCATCGTATCTGGCGAGGCTATTATAACATCACAATCAGCCCAGCCTTCCTGTATTTTTTTCAGATAATCCTCATATCCTACATAATCAGCACCTGCCTTCAAAGCTTCATCGTGTCTTTCAGGTTTAGTAATTACCAAAACTCTCACACTTTTTCCTGTACCATGTGGAAGTGAAACTGTTCCTCTGACAAGCTGATCAGCCTGTCTGGGATCCACTCCGAGTCTCATAGCAATATCTATTGATTCATTAAACCTGGACTTAGCCGCTTCTTTTAGAGAAGCAATAGCTTCACTGATTGAATACTCTTTTTTCAGATCAATTTTGGAAAGAATTTCTTTTCTCTTTTTAGTAATTTTCATAATATTAACCCTCTATTGTAATTCCCATACTTCTTGCCGTTCCGGCTATGATTTTATATGCGGATTCCAATGTTCTGGCATTCAGATCTTTCATTTTCAGATTTGCAATTTCCTCAACCTGCTTCTTTGTTACCTTTCCAACCTTGTTTCTGTTTGATTGAGGACTTCCTTTTTCAATTTTGGCTGCCTTCATTAACAATACTGCAGCAGGCGGAGTTTTGGTGATAAAGGTAAAAGACTTATCTGAATAGATAGTGATTATAACCGGAATTATCAGTCCCTGATCTTTCTGTGTTCTGGCGTTAAATTGTTTACAGAACTCTATACCGTTGACTCCGCGCTGACCAAGAGCCGGACCTACAGGCGGGGCCATAGTAGCCTGCCCGGCAGGGATTTGAAGTTTTACATAACCAACTATTTTTTTCGCCATATTATTTTTTAGTATATTATTTTTCTTTTTCTATCTGAGCAAAATCCAGTTCAATAGGAGTTTTTCTTCCGAAGATACTAACCATTACCTTAACCTTCATTCTTTCTAAATTTATTTCATCTATCGTTCCGTTGAAGTTAACGAAAGGACCACTTATTACTTTCACAAAATCTCCCTTTTCAAACTGCATATCAATTTTTTCTTTCGTGTCTGATTCACTTATTCTTCCGAGAATTCTTTTAACTTCATCATCCCTTAAAGCAACTGCTTCGTTTTTCTGATCTCCTACCATTTTTAATACAGAAGGCGCCCGTGAAATGAAGTTTTGTATTTCCTTATCAAGAATTGCTTCCACTAATACATATCCGGGGAAAAAATTTTTATATTTAACTTTCTTTTTGCCTGCTTTCAGTTCAAAAACTTTCTCTTCAGGTATCAGGACCTGTCTTATCTTGTGTTCAAGATGATTTTCCGCAATTTCTGTTTCAAGAAAATTTTTTACTCTTTTTTCATGTCCGGTTATAGTTCTTATAGCATACCACCTTGGAGTAAATGATTGACTATTTTCGGTTGTGGCCATGTTTTAAAAAATAACTTTCAGACCTTCATTTATAATCTTGTCAACTATGTAAACAAAAACTGCAAAAATCAGGGAAGTAACTATTACCACTATAGTTGACTCTTTAAGTTCTTCACGCTTTGGCCATGTTACCTTCTTCATTTCTTTGACTATATCTGTGAAGAAATTTATTATTTTCTCTTTCAATATTATAGTATATTTACTTTTTTATTTAAGCAGTTCTTCTTGCACGTCAGGAGGGACTCGAACCCCCAACCTGCGGTTTTGGAGACCGCTGCTCTACCAATTGAGCCACTGACGTAACTATTTGGTTTCCTTGTGAACAGTTCTTTTAGAGCAGTGCCTGCAGAACTTTTTGTATTCAACTCTGCCGGAATGTTTGGTTTTGTTTTTAGTAGTGCTGTAGTTTCTGTTTTTACATTCCGAACATTCAAGAGTTATTATCAGTCTGCCATCTTTAGCCATTACTTATAAATTTTTTTACTCTGTGAGCGGGAGACGGGACTCGAACCCGCGACCAACAGCTTGGAAGGCTGTGACTCTACCAACTGAGTTACTCCCGCATATTTAACTCAGCTTTATTAATGGAGCTGATGACCGGGATTGAACCGGTGACCTCTTCCTTACCAAGGAAGTGCTCTACCAACTGAGCTACATCAGCACAGAAAAATTGTAAAGTTTTATTTGAAATTATTTTTATTTTCAGCTGATGTGTTAGATTTTTTAAGAGTGGGTAGGGAAGGATTCGAACCTCCGAAGGCATAAGCCGTCAGATTTACAGTCTGATGCGTTTGACCGCTTCGCTACCTACCCTTATTTTTCAAACTTCAAAAATATCTAAAATTTATTCTAAAATCAAGTGATTTTCGGGCTTATGCAGAGGTGATGTTTTATCAGTTACATAAATGATATAAATTCTGAACTATAATATTTCTTTGTAAAATTCTTGGAACTGATGATGATTGCACCGTCACTGGTTAGTTTAATTTTTTCGGGCTTAAGGCTTATATTAAGGTCTTTTAAACATACTTTTTCCCATTTTAGAAAGTTAGCTTTTTCCCATTTTTTGTAAAGGTATAAGCGATTAGCCCGAATTATATAATGAGAATTTGAATGAATGTTTCTTATAAGTTTTATGATTATCCCATTTCTATCTAAATCCTCTGCAGTGTTAAGAATCTGCTTAAGTGAAATATAAGATGAACTTTGAGGGAATAACTGATTTATGTTAATTCCAATACCTGCATGTATTATATTACTCGGCATTGACGTCTCAATTAACAAACCGGATATTTTCTTCTTGTCCCAAATGACATCATTAGGCCATTTAATATAGAGAGATTGCTTTTTGTTTTTAGGAAGATATGACTTGAGAGTTGAATATATCTGATAAGTAATAAAAAAATTGAGATAGTGTAAAGAATGAATATCTATCCAGTTTTTTTTTCTGATGGTGAGCAATATGTTTTTTGCTTTTTGAGATATCCATTTTCTGTTAAAACGTCCTCTACCTTTAGTTTGGTATTCAGCGATGATCAATGAATTATCACTTTTTATTTTCTTTGAGTAATTATTTGTTGAGTCTATAACCGGGAGATAATGAATTGTTGATATGAAAGTATCAGATACTTTCATTTTTATCAGGTCGGGATTCAGCATTATTTATCGTTTATCAGGAAGAGGCTTGCGGGCTCTTTTATCATCAGATTGCTTGTCATCTGAAGGGGCTGATTTGGCTCTTTTACTATCTGTATTTTTACTTTCCTCAGTATTATTATTTTTTTTAAGCTCTTTATTTCCACTCGTGGTGCCTTCATAAGACAATGCTGCAAATAAATCTACTCTTCCCCAGCCGTGGTATTCATCCCAACCCGGTTTATCTTCTCTTGGATCACCAACCTGATCCATTGCAGTTGAAATTATGATTTTTTTTAGCTCTTCACTTGTTCTGACGGGTTTTTGTGAAAGCAGAAGACTTGCTATGCCGCTTACGTATGCAGTGGACTGGGAAGTGCCGCTCCAGTATATATCATAATTGTAATT
>JAOADS010000104.1 GCA_026417195.1 Ignavibacteria bacterium
AGCCGGAACTCATTTTTATGGATCCGGGCCTTGAAGCCTGCATATCGAACTGCCTTTCTCGTCCACACGAATCCCACAAGTTCAAAAGCAAAAAAGAGCAAGATCAGCATCTTCCCTTGCTGCATTAAGTAAATCATCGGGACAATATTTCTTGTTAATTCCCATAGGTGTAATTGAAAGACCTTCATACTCATCCTCCGGCATGTTATAGGCGGCTCTTCTGTGATTACGTATAACCCTAAGCATATGTTTCTCATTTTCCCTGTAACGCGGAAAAGGTCCTAATTCCCTAGCCATCTCAGCAGAAACGGCATATGCTCTCATATGAAGTATAGCGGTAAGAGCGCCTGTAATAGCTAAAGCCTCCTTTGAATCATAAGGTATTCCCATAAGCATAAGCAAACCTCCTAAATTGGCATAGCCTAATCCTAATGTCCTGTATTCATATGATAACTCTGCAATCCTCCTGCTTGGAAACTGTGCCATAAGAACGCTTATCTCCAAAACTATTGTCCAAAGTCTCACAGCATGTCTGTAGTTTTCTATGTTGAACTTTCCTGTTTCCTGTTCATAAAACCTGACAAGGTTAAGCGATGCGAGATTACATGCAGTGTCATCAAGAAACATATACTCACTGCAGGGATTGGATGCTCTGATAGGACCACCCTCCGGACAGGTATGCCACTCGTTTATTGTATCGTGATACTGAATTCCCGGATCTGCACATGCCCAGGCAGAATATGCTATCTGCTCCCAGAGGTCACGTGCCTTCAGTGTCTTGCATGGAACAGGCTCACGGTTCTCTCTCTTTGCTCTCTGAAGCTCAACACGCCAGTACAGATTCCAGATCCCGTCATTTTCCACTGCTTCCATGAATTTATTTGTAACCCTGATACTGTTATTTGAATTCTGACCGGAGACTGTCATATATGCTTCACTGTTCCAGTCAGTGTCGTAAACCGGAATATAAATTTCCCTTACACCCTGTTTTGCAAGTTGTATAACTCTTTCTATGTAGTTTTCAGGTATAAAGGCTTTGCGTGCCTCGCTTATTGCTTTTGCAAGATGCTTATTCTGCTTGCGGTCAAACTGATCATTTTCCGGATGGACTTCGTAACATGCCTTAATAATGTTATTTAGGTGTATGTTAAGAAGCCTGGAACCAGCTACAAGGGCTGCTACCTTTTGTTCCTCTATAACCTTCCAGTTTATATATTCTTCTATGTCTGGATGATCTAAATCTACTGTTACCATCTTCGCTGCCCTTCTGGTTGTGCCACCGGACTTTATAGCTCCGGCCGAACGGTCACCTATTTTAAGAAATGACATCAGTCCAGAAGATTTTCCTCCTCCGCTCAGTGGCTCGTTTGCACCTCTGATATTTGAAAAATTAGAACCGGTTCCTGAACCGTATTTAAACAGTCTTGCTTCACGAACCCAGAGATCCATAATACCACCTTCGTTAACCAGATCATCATCAACAGACTGAATGAAGCATGCATGTGGCTGAGGATGTGTATATGCGTCCTCTGACTTTACAAGCTCTCCTGTTTTAGGATCTACATAGTAATGCCCCTGAGACGGACCGCTTATACCATATGCCCAGTTTAAACCTGTGTTGAACCATTGCGGAGAGTTCGGTGCAGCCATCTGCATTGCAAGCATATAGCACAACTCATTATAAAAATTAAAAGCATCCTTCTCGGTATCAAAATATCCATGCTTCCATCCCCAATAAGTCCAGCAACCCGAAAGACGGTGAAAAACCTGTCTTGCATCCCTTTCGCCCGTACATCTCTCAATTTCCGGAATATCCTTCATTGCTTCGTGATCTGGCTCAGATCTCTGTAACCACACCGGAACCCCTTCCTCATGTACTTTCTTAAGGAATTTCGGAACACCAGCCTTCCTGAAATACTTCTGAGCAAGTATATCCGTAGCAACTTGTGACCAGCGCTTGGGAACTATCACATCATTCATTTCAAACACAACCGAACCATCCGGATTACGGATAACAGAAGTTCTTTTTTCAAACTCTATTTTTCCGTAAGGGTTAGCGGAGTCATCAGCAAAAAGTCTTTCTACTTTCATTAATTTAGATATTTAAATGTTACTGGAAATATTTTTTGATAAATTAAATTCACCCACAGGTAAATAAACTTAACTGAATTATTTAGATTGAATACAATATGCCTCATGTCTTGCAACTTCTATAATCCTTGGGGAGGTCTTTCCTTTGGTTGAAAGAAAGTTTTTACCGTAACGTTGGATTCAAAATTAACAGAACAAAAATTGAAATGCAAATAGTTAACTTTTATTCAAACTCTTGACAAAGTCATAAAGCTAATGCTGACAAGGAATTGTGAAAAAAATTTTTTTAAAAAATTTTTCTCAACATCAAAACTTATTAAATAACCTGAGTAATAATAACAATAAAAAATAACTACATTTAAAATTCCACATTCCATCAATAAAAACATCCCCTTAAAAAAGGGGATGTAACAGTAAATCATTCTCTCTCTTATTAAATTCTCCTAATTTCTATTTTATCAGTACGAGTTTTCTTACTGAACTGAAGCTCAACGGCTGAGATACATTCATCCTGTAGATATAGATTCCGCTTGCATAATTTCCGCCGTCAAACTTCACGGAATGATAACCGGCTTCAAGTCTGCCGTTAACCAGAGTAATTAAAAGTCTTCCTGTTAAATCATAAACAGAGATATTTACATCCGCATGAACAGGTAACTGGAAATCTATTACAGAAACCGGATTAGCTGGATTCGGGAAATTCTGCGATAGGCTGAACTCAGAAGGCTTCGTTATATCAGCAATATCACTGTTTTGAAAATATTCGAAGTTACCGTTGAAGTCTGATTGTTTCAGACGATATTTATACTTACCGTGATTTAGCTTTATATCCGTGAAGGAATAAGTCTTAGGTTCGCTCACGGTTCCGTTTCCGTTTACGAAACCGATAACATCCCATGTTGTTGTCATTCCGTTCTGATCAAGTTTAGTCCTCTGAATTTCAAATCCCTTGTTATTCATTTCCCAATCCGTTGTCCAGAAAAGTAAAACGTTTCTGCCTTGCGTGTTCAAATTAAATGAGCTTAAACTTACAGGTAGCGGATTATCACTCTGAAGAGAAACTTTAAAGACTGGTTTTGAAGGATCATTGTTATTTATATTCATAACAGCACGTTCAACAGAAAATATTCCATACTCTTGTTCAGGTTCTAGAGGTGAAGGAGGATTTGATGCTCTCACTGTAAATAAACCACTGTCTCCGGGTGCTATCGGAGAAGGAAGAGGGGTAAGCAGTGAAAACTGAGAAGCATACGTGCCGGTAAAATTAACTGAGCTGACTGTTAAATTGGATGTCCCAACGTTTTTAAGGTAGAAGTTTTTATCAACAAAACCTCCGTTCGGCACAACTCCGAAATTTATAACAGAGTCCTGAGGTATATTCAGTCTTGCGGCCGGACTTAATGTACCTGAAGTTCTCAGGAAAGTTATCCTTATGCTATCATAAGTGGGAGCATCCGGAGTTGCAACGTCAAAATTCAGAAAACGCCAGTTTCCGTTTGCATTAGTCCCGTTATATCCACGCATAGTGTAGTCTGGTAAGAAGTGACCGTTAAGATATGGAGGTGTTCCCTGCCACCAGAAAAGCGTTGCAGAATCTGAAACCGTGGTTCCGGTTATATTAGCTGAGCTTCCACCGTTTCTTGAAAAAAGGCATTTTCTGTTATTGTTTGTGTCGGTTATCGGGGACCAGATAAATAAGATGTTGTCACTGAGATAAGTATGCCTGAGATATATTCTAACCTTTGTATTAAGTATAATAAAATTTCCGAAATTTATACTTGGCGAAACTCCATAGTTACCGTCCGGAGGTGACCAATTAGTTAATCTATCTGTAACTTCTGTGAGACTACCTATTGCATAAAAACATAGCCAGAATGGATTCGGAGCTCCTCTGGGAAAAGTAGTCTGATTTCCTGAATTATCATAAGCCCTGATGTAATATTGAACCTGTGTTTCCCATCCCTGACATGGTATCTGAAAAGTGAAATTGTTCCCTGAATTGCTTAAGAAGTATGCTGAATCCCAGGAAGACCATCCGGAATTATTCTTATTAACGCGGTAGATAATTCTTGGTCTGTTTGAACCTGTAGTTGGAACAGATGTCCCGTTATGATCAATTATTTCAGCTGTAATTAGAGTAGGATATGTGCTGTTATGAGATGCTCTGTTTAAGTGATTAATAGTCGGAGGTGTAACGTCCACTCCGGCTGCAAGCCTGACTGAATTATAAGCGTTTACTCTTCCGTATCCGAAATAGTCATTCCATCTACCGTATGTTTTAGTTTTTGAATAAGGAACGTTGTCTATTTTATCTGCACCTCTTAAGAGATGTTCCGTAACCTGAAGTCTGGTGAACGATGTATTTACGGACAATATGAGAGCTGCTACACCAGCTGCATTGGGACAGGAACATGAGGTCCCGTTAAAAGTAGGTGTGTAATCTGTTGTGCTGTAACCAGGTAGCCCCTGAATATCTGTTGTATAACAGATTGTAGGAGCCACACAATCCAGATCTCCCCAGCCGGTTGCTTCTCCGTAATTTCCTCCCCACCAGAACTGGTTTCCTGTTCCAGGTGCTTTTTTCTGATCATGTGTTGTTGATGCTCCCACTGATATCACATTAGATAATACAGAAGGATAATTAGGCGGATTAAGTCCATCATTACCTGCTGCAAATAAAATAACACACCCCAGACCACCTCTGCCTGAAGTAGCTGCGTTATTGATAGCTGCATCAAGTGAAGATGATGGGGGAAATGTATGCCAGCTGTTACTTAAAACTTGTACCCCCTTAACCCTTGCAGTGTCAAAGGCTCTTATTAAAGCTATCAGGTCACTTGTACCGGAAGCATTAAAAATTTTTATCGCCATAATTTTACAGCCTGGTGCAACACCTGCAACACCCGTAGAGTTATTGAAAACTGCAGCTGCAATACCTGCACAGGCTGTTCCATGCCCGTTAGTATCTCGTGGAACTCCGTATCTGTTCCAGTAAGCATCGTATCCAGCCATGGAAATATTTGGTCTGAGATCCGGATGTGTTGAATCTATACCTGTGTCAATAATTGCTATAACAACTGATGATGAACCCGTTACATGATCCCATGCCTGATGAACTCCCATATCAGCACCGGGTATTCCGTTTACGTTCAAATCATCTCCAGCTACATTAAGCCCCCCGGTCGGAACAAGTTGTCCAGTATTCTTTAATGCCCATTGCGAGGGATAAAAAGGATCATTCGGGTCGAAGTTCAATAGACAGTAATCGGGATATATAAAGTTTGGTTCACAATATTCAAATATTCCGCTCCTGCGATATTCCTCACAAAACTCAAGGGCATCTTTAGCAATACCATCAAGTGATTTCAGTAGAAAGCCATTTTCATCATTTACGTTCCCGATTATGTAACATCCTTTCTGAATGTTAATAAAATCTAATTTATTTTTGTCTTCTCTGTTTCGTAGCCTGACTATGAACTCATCTGCGGCTATAGCTTTGAAAGAAGGTGAGTCACCGCGATAAACCCTCGTAATGAATTTTATTCCACTGATTCCAGTGAACCTTCCAATATAAAGCGACGGATTGTGTTCGCTGAGTTTAATATAAAGTACGCCTTTCCCTATATTTTTAAGGGTATCTGAACTACTAAGCCTGCTTTTTAGCTGATTTACAACATCTGCTGATGCTGTGCTGTTAAGCACTACAGCAATAGCATCTTCTCTTTCTTTTAAATAAATAGGGGAACCGTTGTAATAGTAATAATTAATACTTTGGGAGAAACAAAATCCCCAGATCAGTAAAGTGAAAAGTAAAATTATTTTCTGCATGATTCTAATTCTCCTTGTCATTGACTTTGAATTCAGGTTTAATATACAGGAAAAAAAAATTATTTTCTATAATTATTTTCTATAATCTACTGTGAATTTTATCTGAAACTCAGATAAGACAGTAAATCTATGATGGTTGAGAAAAAACTATTTACTTAAATCACAATGTTCTGCATCTTCATTCTTCTTGTGATTAATACCAGAGGGCAAGGCAAATAATTCTGCCTCACCCCGCGGTATCTCAAGAGGAATTTGAATTAGAAATCCCCTCATTTGGTTCCTTTATACTCATTTCAACAGCACCATTTTCATTGTCTTTGTGAACTTATGTTTCTCTCCTTCTACTATGATACGGTAAAAATACACTCCGCTTGAATATCTGCTTCCGTCAAAGGTAACTTCATAAGTTCCGGGAGACAGTTCTCCGTTAAATATTGTCTCCACTTCCTTACCTGTAATATCATATACAACTATCCTGACGTTACTTAATTTCGAAACTCCAACTTTAAATTTAGTAACCGGGTTGAAAGGATTCGGATAATTCTGGGAGATTGAGAACTGAGCCGGTAACTCATTATTTATTGGAATGGCGACTGGTAAATCCCCAAATTTTGATATAAAGGCATCGTCCTGTCCACCGTGATTGTTCTGATAGTACGCTCCACCTCCAGGGTTAAAAAGAGGAAATGTCCCTCCCCTTGTATATCCCGTTATAAATAAATTTCCTGCAATGTCGATGGCAATTGAATGAGCTACATCAGTCCCGTTACCTCCATAATAAGTAGCCCATTGCCTCACTCCGCTGTTTGTGAATTTCAGAAGGATGGCATCATCACCTCCCCCCCCGAAAGTCCCCTGAAAATATGCACCTCCTCCAGGGTTAAAAAGAGGAAATGTTCCCCCCTTTGTTGTTCCTGTTAGATACAGATTACCTGTATTGTCTGGGCAAGAGCTTAAGCAATTTTCATCCAGATTTCCGCCATAGAATGTAGCCCACTGTCTTACCCCGCTGTTTGAAAATTTTAATATGAAAATATCAAAGTTACCTCCTCCATAAGTTCCCTGATAGTAAGCACCACCACCAGGATTATGCAGGGGAAAAGTACCTCCGGATGTTAGACCAGTTACAAAAACATTCCCTGATGTACCTATGCTGACTCTTGCTTCTCTATCAAACTGGTCACCTCCGTAAAATGTAGCCCACACCCTCGCTCCGGTGTTGGTAAATTTTAAAATGAAAGCATCCCCATCTCCGGCATCAGTTCCCTGATAATAAGCACCGCCGCCGGGATTAAATAATGGAAATGTTGTATCCCCATCTGACTCGCCCCCCACAAATACATTACCTGCCGAGTCCGTTACAATTGAATATCCCTCGTCGTTCCTTGTTCCTCCATAAAACGTAGCCCACTGTCTTACTCCGCTGTTTGAAAATTTTAAGATGTAAGCATCTCCAAACCCACGATGAGTTCCCTGAAAGTATGCACCACCTCCCGGATTAAGAAGCGGAAATGAAGTGCTTCGTGTAGTTCCGGTCAGGTATATATTTCCGGATAAATCTGTCTTGACCGACAAACTGTTTTCAAAATTATTTCCTCCATAGAATGTAGCCCATTGCCTTATACCCATGTTATTGAACTTCAGAATGAAGATATCTGTAGCACCTGCAAAGGTACCTTGATAATAAGCTCCTCCTCCGGGATTAAGAAGCGGAAATGTCCCACCTGCACTTTCTCCGGTTAAATAAACATTCCCTGTAACATCCGTTAAGATTGAAGTACTAAACTCAACCTGATTTCCCCCGTAAAAAGTAGCCCACTGCCTGACACCCGAATCATTGAATTTCAGAATAAATACATCCCATGTACCTCCCCCGAAACTACCTTGATAATAAGCTCCGCCTC
>JAOADS010000105.1 GCA_026417195.1 Ignavibacteria bacterium
AGATGTGTATAAGAGACAGAGTGATTGACGCGTGGTATGATTCAGGTTCAATGCCTTTTGCCCAATATCATTATCCTTTTGAAAATAAGGAATTGTTTGAAAAGAATTATCCTGCTGACTTTATAGCTGAGGGAATAGATCAGACAAGGGGATGGTTTTATTCACTTCATGCAATAGGAACGTTCTTGTTCAAAGACAAGGCTTTCAGGAACCTGATTGTGAATGACCTCATTCTTGACAAGGAAGGACGCAAAATGTCAAAGCACCTGGGAAATGTTGTTGATCCTTTTAATGTCATGGACAATTACGGAGCTGATATTTTAAGGTGGTATCTGATTGTTTCCTCGCCTCCCTGGAGGCCAAAGATGTTCAATGAAGATGATCTCGTTGAAGTTAGAAATAAGTTTTTTGATACCTTAATCAATACTTACAGGTTTTTTGTTTTATATTGTCATATCCAGAATTTAAAACCTGAAACCCTGAGGAATATTGATCCCTCTCAGCCGAAGTCTACAGAAATTGACAGATGGATAATATCAGCATATAACTCTGTTCTGAAGAAATATACTTCAATGATGGATAACTATGACATTACCAGAGCAGCAAGAATTTTATCTGATTTCCTTGTTGATGATCTTTCCAACTGGTATGTCAGAAGAAACAGGAGAAGGTTCAGGAGTCCATCTGATGAATCAGATAAGATGTCTGCATATTCAACATTATATGAAGTTTTGACTGGAGTGCTTAGGCTTGTTTCGCCATTTTCGCCTTTTATAACAGAATATCTTTACAGGGAACTTACAGGTGAAGAATCTGTTCATCTTTCTTACATCGGCAGTCATAATGAAAATCTGATTGACGAAGAACTGGAAGATTCAATGAGGACGGCACAGACTATTGTTTCGCTTGTGAGGGCAATGCGTGTTAGAAACGGTCTTAAAATAAAACAGCCTTTGAGAAAATTACTTGTTTCTGTTTTATCTGATAAGGAGAGAAACGCTGTCATCAAGATGAAAGACGTTATACTTGAAGAGGTAAATATAAAAGAGTTGGAAATTGCAGATGTTAAAAGCAGTGTAATAAAAAAGAAAGCTAAACTAAATTTCAAAACAGCAGGTCCACGCTTTGGCAGGGATGTTAAAAAAGTCCAGACTCTGGTTTCCGGTTTAACTGAAGAGGAAATCAGTTCCCTCGTCAGAAATGGTGAAATAGAGAAAGATGGTTTTAATATTTCAGCTGAAAACGTTACAGTTTTAACTGAAGATATACCGGGCTGGGTAATTGAATCTGATTCAGACATAACAGCTGCTATAGATATTGAATTGGACCAGGAACTGATTTCAGACGGTATTGCAAGGGAGTTTGTCAGTAAGGTTCAGGCAATAAGAAAAGAACTAAATATGGATGTGAATGAAAAAATAACAATAATATGCAGTCCAGATGAAGAAATCATGGAAGTTCTTAAATCCAGAGAAGAGTACATTGCCGGTGAAACCATGGCATCGGAGATTATTTATTCACCAAAGGATAATCTCAACGGGTTTGAAGAAATAAATTTAAATGGCAGATTAGTTAAAATTTCTGTCAGAAAATTAAATAAATGATTAAACCTATGGCTAAAACTAAATTAAAAACCAAAAGAAAGATTGAAAAAAAAACCAGGGCTTCCTCGAAGTCCAAGCCAGTAAAGAAAAAAACAATTCAGGCTAAAAAGAAATCATCAGCTATAAGATTAGGCAAGACATATCTAACTCAGAAGGATTTAAACCATTTCAAAAAACTTCTTCTGGAACAGAAAAATGAAATTCTGGAAAATGCCCGTAAACTCAGAGAGTCGCTTATTGACACTTCAGGTGACTATGTAGGAGATAACCAAACTTTTTCAGTTCACATGGCTGAACAGGGAACTGACGAGATGGAAAGGGAAAAGTTATACCTTTTTATACAAAGGGATGAAAAACATCTGTATTATATAGAATCAGCTCTTGAGAGGATAGCAAAGAAGACATATGGATTATGTGTTTCATGTGGTAAGCCAATAAATAAGGCAAGACTTGAAGCTGTACCGATAACATCACATTGCATTAACTGTAAGGAAAGTCTGTCACATTAAATTAACAGGGTAGTCTTGAAAGTACTTTATATAACTCTACTGTTTGTTATAATAGATCAAGTTACTAAATTTTTAATCAAAGGTTTAAAGATTGAATCCTTGGGCTTGAACATTGAGGGAATGCCGTATGGATCTTCGAAACCTCTTATCGGAGATATTGTCAGACTTACTTTCATAGAAAATCCGGGTATGGCTTTCGGAATAGATATCGGTCCGAAAATGTTCCTTACATTATTTACTATTTTAGCTTCGATATTTATTTTCATTTATATTTACAGACACAGAAAGGATACTCTTTTACTAAGAGTCCCTCTTGCTCTAATCCTTGCGGGTGCAATAGGTAACCTTATTGACAGATCATTTTACGGAGTAATTTACGGTTATGCTCCATTATTTCACGGCAAGGTTGTGGATTTTATACAGGTGGAGTTTTGGGATTTCACTTTCCTTGGGAAAACTTACACAACCTGGCCTATTTTTAACATTGCAGATCTTGCAGTATCTGTGGGATTTATTACAATAATGGTTTTTCACAACAGGATTTTTAAAGATAAGGCTGAAGATAAATCTCCAACCAGCGATTTAGGTGTTAACGGTTCCCCTGATCCTGATGCAGAAAAGGAACATGCCGCTAATTATGAAATTCCCGGTTTTTCCGAACCTACCACCAACAGCATCAGAAGTGAAAATTCAGAGAAAAATGCTGATGACAGTCCCTCAGGGACAGTCTAAACTCCGAATTGATAAATATCTTGCGATTCATGTAGAAAATTCCTCTAGGACTAAAATTAAAAAGGCCATAAGTGAAGGACTTATTGAAGTTAACGGCAGAAAAATCAAAGCTAATTATCTTGTATCCGGCGGCGATATAATAGATATTACTCTTCCCTCGTATTCTGAAAAAGAAGATGTCCAGCCTGAAAACATTCCTCTGGATATAATTTATGAGGATAACTACCTTATGGTTATAAATAAAAGGGCTGGTATGGTAACTCATCCTGCTTATAAAAATTATTCCGGAACCTTGGTTAATGCACTTATGTATTATCTCGGAACTGATAAACTTCCGAAACTAAACGGAGATAAAACTGGTGGCATTGAGAGGGCTGGAATTGTTCACCGTCTGGATAAAATGACTTCAGGTGTTATGGTAATTGCTAAAGATGAGGATACACAAAGAAAGCTGTCAAAACTTTTCTCCTATCATGATATTGAAAGGGAATATCATGCAGTTGTCTGGGGACACTTTTCAGAGAAAAAGGGTTTGATTGACAGGCCTATAGGCAGAAATCCCAAAGACAGGAAAAAGTTCACTATCTCAGAAAAAGGTAAACCAGCTCAGACTGAGTATGAGGTTATTAAAGAGTTTGATTTTACCTCTCTTGTAAAATTAAAATTACATACAGGCAGAACACATCAGATAAGGGTACATATGCATTCTGTCGGACATCCGGTATTCGGAGATCCGGACTATGACGGCAGAAAAGCTCATGGTCTTCAACTTACATCTAAACTTAAACAACGCATAAATAACCTCCTTGATATTATGCCGCGTCAGGCTTTACATGCCAAGGTACTTGGATTTAGTCATCCTATTACGGGCAAATATTTAAGGTTTGAAACTGAGCTCCCTGAAGATATTAAGTGTCTTATAGGTGAATTGTAATGTAGTAACTGAAAATTTTTTAAAGAAAATAAGTAGATTTTACTTGTTTTTGTTTTAGGCATTGGTTAACTTTACATTAAGTTTAGAAGGGGGATACAGCTATGCTTAACTCAATTAAGTACATTGTCAAAACTGACAATGAAAAAATCTACGTTTTACATATTTTTGAGTGTTCAGAGTATCAGGAGAAAAAGTATATAGGGCTGTTTCTGTATTACGATGACGAAGAAATTAACGGAGTGTGGCAACATTTGAGGCATCGTGTTCTTTTTGAAAATTCAGTTGAAGATATTAAAGATAAGGTAATTGAATATACGGAAGGAAGGAACGAACATGTAGTCTTTTTGCCTGATCTCCAGCATGCTGCATGATTATTATCAGAGTTGTAAATAAAAAAACCCGTAATTTCTTACGGGTTTTTTTGTTAATTTAAATTAACTATTAATTCTCGTCTTCTTTTTTTGGCTCTTTTCTGATTTCCTTCGAAGGTGCAATTTTTTCAATGTTCATTTCTAAACCACTGTTGCTTTCTGAGTTTCTTTTATAGGTTCTGTATTCTACGTTTGAACTGTTTGTAGGCGGTGCGTAATATTTTCTCTTATAAGAGTTTTTGTATCTCTTTGAAGACTTTTTCTTTTTAGAGTATTTCTTTTTCCCGGTGTATTTTTTATTTTTTGAATATTTAACCTTTTTAGTTAACTTTTTCTTTCCACCGGACTTAAGGTTTTTAGAGCCTTTTTTCTTTTTGTAGGACTTTTTGGTTTTTTTTGAATTCTTTTTGGGCTTTTTCTTCTTGGTTAACTCGGTATTACCAGTTTGCTTGCTTTCTGCAGAGAAGCCTATAACAGGCATACTGGCAAGACCAAAAGTCAGAATCATAGCCCAAATAAGGAATGTTCTTTTAATCATTCACTACCCCCTTTTGGTTTAGTTTAAAAATACTTACAAACATAGCAATTTTTATTTTAAAATCCAACTTTTTTTTAATCTTTTTTAACTAATGACTTTTCGGTATTTTTATGCAGTAAAAATGGATAAAAAAGGTAAAAATATCGTAGTTGCAATGAGTGGTGGAGTTGACTCATCAGTTGCAGCGTATATTTTACATAAAGAAGGCTATAATGTTATTGGGATCACGATGAAAAACTGGGGATATGATGGTTTCCCGGAAAGAGACAGCGGATGTTGTTCTCTGGAAATGATTTACAGTGCGAGAAATGTAGCTGTGAGATTAGGTTTCCCTCATTATACAGTAGATTTCACGGATAAATTTAATGAAACTGTAATTGAAGATTTCATAAGCGAATATCTCAAAGGCAGAACACCGAATCCCTGTGTGCTTTGTAATAAAGTAATCAAATGGGGTGTGTTATTAGAAAAGGCGAGATCCCTGGGAGCGAATTACTTAGCTACTGGTCACTATGCCAGAGTTAAATATGACGAATCTTTTAACAGGTATTATGTTTCATGTGCTTATGATAAAACCAAAGATCAGTCTTATGCTCTCTGGAGGTTATCGCAGGAAGCTCTTGCCTGTACAATTTTCCCTTTAGGAGATTTAAACAAAAAAGAAGTGAGAGAAATTGCCAGAACACTGAAACTAAAGCCAGCTGATATTCCAGACTCCCAGGAAATTTGTTTTGTGCCTGATGACAATTACCGGGAATTGATTCAGATCAGACTTCCCGGTTTTATTCAGGATATTCAGGGCGGGGATATAGTTTACAAAGGGAAAAAAGTCGGTAAGCATAAAGGTTACATTAACTATACTATTGGTCAGAGAAGAGGTCTTGGACTATCCTTAGGCAGGCCGCTTTATGTTACAAAGATAGATCCCCGTGAAAATGTAATATATGTTGATGACGAAGAAGGTCTTTATGTAAAAAGCTTCATTTGTAAGGAAGTAAATCTAATGAAGATTGATAAAATAACAAAGATTAATGCTACCGTTAAAATCAGATATAATGACCCGGGTTCTGAAGCATTTGTTGAAGATATAGGGGATAATAAAGTGAAGGTGACTTTTATTGAACCCTGCAAGGCAGTTACACCCGGGCAGTCGGCTGTGTTTTATAAAGATGATGATGTTATAGGTGGTGGAATCATAGACGAGGTTTTAGATTAATGAAGAAGATTAAAACTATAATACTGCCTGAGTCTTATGATGACAGAGTACAGGAAGCGGCAAGAAAGATTATTAAAAAGAAAATAGCTAAGGTTATATTTATTAAAACTGACAATAAGATAAAGAGCATAGATTCAGAAAATCTGGATATTATAGATGTAGGCTTCAGTGAACAATTTTTAAATGAATATCTTTCTATCAGGAGAAATAAATTCCCTTCACTGACCGGATCTGATGCCCTTAAGGAATTAAGTGATCCACTAACATTTTCATGCATGCTGCTGAGAAATAACTATGCAGATGCAGTGGTAGCCGGAAGTATATATTCAACTTCTGAGGTTATAAGAAATGCATTAAGAGTCATAGGACTATCAAAAGCCAACAAAACAGTATCGTCTTTTTTCCTTTTCAGATTTCCTCAAAGACATTTTCTTAGTGAGCGGATATTTGCATATGCTGATTGCGGTGTTATACCTGAACCAAATGTTGAGCAACTTTCAGATATAGCTATTCAGACAGCAGAAAATTTCAGAAAGCTTACAGGTATGAAACCAAAAGTAGCATTCCTTTCTTTTTCTACCAAAGGAAGCGCCAAAGATAAATCTCTTGAGAAAATTATCTCAGCTTACGAACTTACCCGGAAGAGATCACCTTCATTAATCTGTGACGGGGAACTTCAGTTTGATGCAGCTTTTGTCCCCGAAGTTGCTAGGAGGAAAAATCCTCAAGGGAAGATAAAAGGTGATGCTAATGTGTTTATATTTCCTGATCTTAATTCCGGTAACATTGCATATAAAATAACCGAAAGGATCGGAGGGGCTATGGCTACAGGACCTATTCTGCAAGGACTTGCTAAGCCAGTGATGGATCTTTCAAGAGGCTGTTCCTCGGATGATATAGTAAGAATGGCTGAAGTTGCTGTAAGGTTTTAGGAATTCATTCCGTAAGGTCTGATATTCTGCCTAAATCCTTCCAATATATGTCACCGATATCGTAGCCTCTAATTTTGCCTTTTGAACCTGCTAAACTTATGTAAAAATCTACTATATCGAATTTATCCTCTTCAGGCATGTAAGAGAATATCCTATCCGAAATAATATGTATCCCGCTAAAAGCCATTTCATTTGAGTCTTTACTTAAAGGCTTTCTGCCTTCCAGGAATAAATCCCTGTCAAAATAGAGCGGGCGGGTTGTAATACGTTTCTGGACAGCAATTGTTGCAAGTGAGCCGGATTCTGTATGGTAATCATTCATCTCACGGATATTTATATCTGAATCCACATCTGTATTGTAAAGAAGGAAATCTCCCGAACCCTGAAGATAAATGCGAGCATTTTTTACAGCCCCTCCTGTACCTAGTATTTCCTTTTCTATTATAACCGTGATCTTAAAATCATGAACTTTATCCAGAAAGCTCTTTATTTTTTCATGGTGATAGTGTGTGTTTATGATAAATTCCCTTATACCTTCATTTGAAAGTTTTTCAATTACATTCATAATCATTGGTTTTCCTCTGTGTTTCACAAGGGCTTTTGGCAGGTTATCAGTTAAAGGCTTTAATCTGGTTCCGAAACCAGCAGCAAGTATCATAGCATGGGTAATCATCAGTTATCCAGATTTAATGTTCTGTATTCCTTTTTAAGGCGGAATACTATGTCCATACATTTGTAATAATCATCCTCTGGGTTAAATTTTTCGTATCTGTCAGGTATGTCACTGTCAGTAAATCCCGCATATCCTATGATGAACTCCGGATTCTGGGATAGGACGTATTCTATATCGTATTTTTTATGTCCAGCCTGAAGTCTCTTGGAGCTTGTTCTTGCTATGTATTCGTTATTAAGTCCCCACATATCTATGCT
>JAOADS010000106.1 GCA_026417195.1 Ignavibacteria bacterium
CTCATCTTCAGGCGCCGAAGCTTTAACAACTGTCTTGATGCCAAGCCGCTGCATCATCTGCTATTAGCCCCGATTTCTCGGGGTTATGTCAGACCTGAAGGCAGATTACCTACGCGTTACTCACCCGTGCGCCACCTCCACAGCGATATTGCTACCACTGTTTCAGTTGACTTGCATGTATTAGGCACGCCGCCAACGTTCGTCCTGAGCCAGGATCAAACTCTCCGTAGTAAATTTTACAATTTTGAGTTTGAATTTTCTAGCGAACTCAAGAAGAATTTACGCACACAAACTTATGTTTGCGTGTTATGGCTGTTGAAAGAACGAAATAATTATACTTAAATTAAAAAGTAACGTGAAGTATAATTTAACAGGACTGCAAATTTAGCTTTTTTTTGAAAAAAAGTCAAGACACGAAAAAATTGCGGAAGTAATTTCTGATACTTTGCAGATGATGGGTTGATTTTCTAAATAATTTTTTCTGAACGGTTGTTGAAGTTGCAAATACAATGTGTATGATAATTTAATTTTTTTGTCAATTAAAATTTTGGTATAAGAGTCCCACTTAAAACATAATGAATTTATGCCATTTTCTGGCAATTAAAAATAGATTTTTATTAAAATACATATCGGTTATCTTTAGTTTTAATGAGAAACTATGGCTCTGCAAATATAAAAATTGCTTTACTCATAACCGGAGTCGCAATTATAATTGCAACACTGATTTATACACAGTTACTGGTAAGAGAAATCTTACAGCGGGAAAGAGAAATTGCAAATCTATATGCCAAGTCAATTGAGTTTATAGCAAATGATGAAAACCAGTCCGGTGAATATAATTTTATATTCAACATGATAATAAATTCAGGCTCTATTAATTTTCCTATAGTTGTGACAGATGCAAAAACAAAAAGGCCTACGTTTATAAAAAATATCGAAATCGATTCAGCTATTCCTCAGGAAAAAAGAACAAGAATGATAACAGAAATGATAGCTGAGATGGATGAAGTCAATCCGCCTATAAAGGTAACTTTTCAGGACTCAATTGAGTTGAGCTACGTTCATTATGGTCAGTCAGCTCTTGTTACCAGACTACAGACGCTTCCTATAATACAGTTTGTTGTTGCCGGAATATTTATCCTGCTTGGTTATTTTGGTTTCAATTATATTAGGAAGACAGAACAAAGTAACATCTGGGTCGGGTTATCAAAAGAAACTGCACATCAGCTTGGTACCCCGCTTTCAAGTTTAATGGGTTGGAATGAATTAATCAAAGCCAGTGCCTCCAAGCCAGAAAAGGTAGTTATGCTTGCATCAGAGATGACAAATGATATTGAAAGGCTTAACAAAATTGCAAATAGATTTTCAAAAATAGGTTCAAAACCTGATTTAAGAAAAGAAAATGTATATGAAGTTATAGAACGAGTAGTTAGATACTTTGAAATAAGAATACCGAGAATAAGCACGGGTACTTTTGAGAATAACAGGAGAAAAATTAATCTTAAGATAACAGGAGATAAAAATGCCTCTGCCTTAATTAACGCGGAGTTGTTTGAATGGGTAATAGAGAACCTTATAAAGAATTCTCTTGATGCTATAGAAAATACCGAGGGCAGTATATATATAAACATAGAAGACAGAACTACTCATGTATTCGTTGATGTAACAGATACTGGCAAGGGAATAGACCTTCGTTTCAAAAAGGATATATTCAGGCCGGGTTATAGCACTAAAATGAGAGGATGGGGACTTGGATTAAGTCTTTCTAAGAGAATAATTGAGAACTATCATAAGGGGAAATTATTTATAAAGGATTCAGAGCCCGGCAAAGGGACTACCTTCAGAATCAGACTTGATAAAGGGAAATAAAAATGTTAAGGAACAAAAATAATACCGATTCAATTACAAAGGCTGTAAGAAACTGTAATTTGTTTTCAGATTTCTCAGACAGGGAAATCAAGAAACTGATTTCAATTTCGCATATACGGGACTATTCAGAAGGGGAGAAGATATTCTCAGAAGGCAGCCTGGGAATATGTTTTTACCTTATTGTAAAGGGAAGTGTGTCAGTGGTAACTGAAAAAGATGGCGAGTTAAAGGAAGTCAGAGAATTTGGAGAAGGAGCTTGTTTCTCTGAAGTTCACATTTTTACGGAAACCTATCATTCAGTCAGCTGTATTTCAAAAGATGTAACGAGACTGCTTGTTTTGTCAAGGCCGGATATTGAAGATCTGATGAAAATAGATCTTCGTTTTACCGTTCGTGTTATGAGTAAGTTTCTGAATTTCTTTGGTACAAAACTTCAGGAACTTTATGAGGAAAACCGTAAACTAAAACTTTCTTCTTTTTGATAAAAACATTAATTAACATTCTGAAAAAAGTTACCCAAAGCAGGATAGCTGTCATAGTGCTTCTTCTGATGTTTAAGGCACTTTTTCAGTTCCTGCTTATCTCAAGCGGAATGAAATGGCTTACTGCTGATGACTATTCAAGAACGGTAATATCCTGGGAATGGCTTCAGGATCCGAGAATTTATTCAGGGGTATGGCTGAGTATGCACTTCTGGATAAGTGGTGTGTTTATCTGGTTATTCAATGACCTGATAGCAGGACCAGTTGCTGCAAGTATTCTTTTTTCATCTCTTACTCTTATATTTCTTTATCTTACATTCGAGATGATTTTTGGTAAAACTGTAGCAGTTTTATCTTCACTGATTTATTGTGTATTTCCTTTTCAGGTTTGGTTATCAAGTTCTGCAATGCCAGAACCAATATTTTTTTTCTTTATCACTTTTTCTTTTTACTGTTTTCTTTTATGGTACAAAACTAAAGACAGAAAACCTTTTGCACTTTTGATTTCAGTTGTAAGTTTAGGCTTCGCGAATCTTCTGAGATATGAAGGTTGGTTTTTTACAGCTTCTTTTATAATTCTAATCGCTTATTTATGCATATCAAATAAGGAAAAGAGCCGGACATTTGCGGTAAATATTTTTATTTCTCTGATACCTGTTGCAAGCATATTATGGTGGCTTTATCAGAATTTTGCCGACTACGGAGATGCTCTATACTTTATTAAAGAAACTAACAGAATTTATTCAGACCACTCAAGCGCAGGAACATTGCAGAAAATAGTTCAATATCCTTTTTTCATCTTTTACATAGCACCTATTACAACTTTAATTGCATTACCCAAAATCTTAAAAACATTTTCAGTTAAGACAGAAAATATCCCAGTTAACTTTAAACTTATAAGACTATTTCTATTCTTCAATTTGCTGGAGTTGCTCTTGCTTACGCTCGGAGGTGTGTTTGGTACCGGAGGTACAAATATGATATCAAGATATGTGGTTTTAAATTCAATTTTTCTTTTTCCCTTTGCAGTATGGCAGTTAACTGAACTGAGAAATTATATTCTTGTGAGTTCTATTGTGATTATATTGGTCATCAACGTGATATGGAGTTATAACTATCAGCTTGCCTACAGGGAAGATACCTATGAAGTAGCAGAGCTTACAAGAAATCTTGTAAAAAACGGCTATATTTCAGACACGGATAAGGTTTACTTTGAGCCGGAGCAGGGGTATTACGATATATTTGCTTTAAAGGTAATTTCAAACAAGCCCCAGATTTTTACAAGTGATACCATACCAACATATTTTTCTGTTGATTTGCCTTCTTCCAGAAAAACTTCAAGAAAGAAAAAATCAGATGAACAGTTAAGACTTAACATACTTGAGTTAAGAAAATTCATTGAAAGCAAAAACATAAAACTTTTTATTGCAAGAAGTGATCTGTTGATTGACAAATTAAAAAAGCTTAGTTATAAGAAAGAACAGATAGGGGACTACCATATATTTTATATATCTGATCTGAAGGTCCGCACGGACAGAAACGGAAATAACACAGAAGATAACATAAGGAAACCTAAAGAAGATGAGATTTCATTTGACAGAAAATTTATACTTAAAGATTTCAGAATAGATAATTCCAACCTTGGAATTAATCCCCAGACAGTATCTTTAAAGTGGGAATTGACAGATATTTCATTGCTTGACAGTCTCAATACAGAAACAGAAGAATACGGCAGATATAAGGCTGTGATAGAACTTGCTTATCCGGGAACGGACAGCATCGCATATGACACTGAAACGAATATATTTTCCGAAAGGAATGTGGAAGATTTTTTTGAAACCGAAGAGATAAAAAACATTATGATACTTAAACCCTTTGCTCTGCTTTACTATTCTGTAAGGCTTAAACCAGCACCTTTTGAAAGCGGACTTTACGAGGTCAGATTGTCAGTAAATGATTTAATCACTAAATCACGTTTAAAGGTTTACCGTGGAGATAGTTTATATATACCTTTACGGGAATTTTCTGAGCAGACTTCCGATACAGTTAAAACTGATCATAAGATAAAAAAGATAAAAGACAGGCCTCAAAACAGCACTTACTATCTTCTGGGAAATGTGATAGCCATGTTTCCAAATGCAAATTACAATGCTGTTATGAAGAAATCATCTGAAGTATCAAGGGTTATAATACGTAACGGCTTTATGCTACCTTTTCTTAACAGACATCAGGGAGATCACATGCTTGATATAGTCTTTACTTATTTTTAGTCTCTATTTTTTTAAGCCATCCATTCGGGTTGAATGTCATCATAAACTTCTCACAGCTTTTGTCAATTTCAAATTCACTGTGTGTTTTAAGAAATTCCTCTATTGCTTCATAGGGACCAGGCCCTGTGCCCCAGGCAGCATGAACCGGATGTCCGTTTAGATTTGAATCCTCAACAACAAGATAAGAGCCGTCAGTAACAAAGCTGTTGTAAATTTCCATTTCTTTTAAGACATGTTCTTTTGAATGATCAGAGTCGAGAATAACAATAACTTTTCTTTGAGCAGAGACGAGGTTTCTTACTTTATCTACAACTTCATTTGAAATACTTGAACCCTGAATGTATGTTATTTTAGGATGGAAAGGTAAATCAGGCATAGGATCTACATCTATGCTGATTACTTTTCCGTTAATTTCCATAATGTCCATCAGTTTTGCAAAATAAAGTGCGCTTCCTCCTTGAAAAGTTCCGCATTCAATAGCTATATCTGGTCTAACCTTCCAGAAGATTTCCTGATACATCCAGAGATCACCGGGACATTTGAAAACTTTTCTGCCAAGGAAATAAGTTTCAGACCACACTTTCGAATAGTAATATTTTGAATGGAATTCTTCCTCTGTATTTTCCGGTGGAGTAAGAAACCTCCTTATTCGTGCCAGGAGCTGTCTTCTTAGGTTCATAGTTCAATCATGCCTTCTGAAATTTTTCTTGCACTTCCTTTAAGTGAAAGTTCCATTATTCTTGAATGACTGTAAACAAAGTTCACTTCAAGTGTTTCTCCGCTCTGAACCTCTGCCTTGACCGGCAGGGTTAATTTATTTCTGAAAACAGAGGAAATAGCAGATGATATTACACCTGTTCCACAGGCAAGTGTTTCTCTTTCAACTCCTCTCTCATAAGTTCTTATCCTCAGATCATTTTTTCCATTAGGCATCACGAAGTTAACATTACATCCCCTTGGCTGAAATTCGTGATGAAAGCGGATAAGCTTTCCGTAAAAGTTTACATCTAGGCGGCTGAGCTCATTAGTTCCCAATACCTCTGTATTTGTTTCATTATCAAGATAAACTACAACATGATCTGATCCAACATTTATGTAATCAACATTCAGTATCTTCTGTCCTTTTCCGAAATCGACATTTATATCAATATCAAGCGAAATCTCCTCCGGCTCAGGGAAAAAAACTGTAATATATCCGCTTTCTGAAATTTCAGCTTTATATGATTTTCCAGCTGCATCAATCACAAAAGTTTTGCTTTTTGTAATTCCGTTATTTAAAGCGAACATTGCTGTACATCTGGCTCCGTTTCCGCACATTGCTCCGCTTGAACCGTCACGGTTGTAGTAATTCATCCTAAGGTTTTCAGGACCTGCCTGTTCGACGAAAATTACTCCGTCAATATCAGGGAAATGATCTCTGCAGATTCTTACTGTAAATTCCTTTTGTAAATTAATAGAAATTTTTTCATCTCTGTTATCTATCATAACGAAATCATTTCCTGCACCGCTGAATATTTCGTAACGAATTTTATTCATTCAATACACACCTCTGTAATTAGATTGTTTGGTTACTTTTACATCGTGAAGCTGAGGAGCTTTGATTCTGAGTTCAAACCTGTATCCTCTGTAAAGACCTCCTGGTATCCAGTTGAATGACATTTCCCAGCAATGCAGATCACGGTATATTGTAACGTAGGGAGTTGTGAATTCCCTACCTACTAAGTCATAACCCGTTGAGAAGGTGAATTTCCATTTCGGAGTAAGGTTAAATCCCAGATTACCGGATATGGTTGAAAACTTTCTTACATCAAAGGGATTCTGTCTGTTCAAACCGTAATTATAGTTAAGGCTTATATTCCATGGGATTGAGAAATCTGCAGGTCTGTCTCCGTAAATACCTATGTATTCAGTCTCATCAGTGTATTCACTGTATGTAGTGTCTTTTGAGTCTGTACTTAAGTCCCCGCCCTGAAGCGAAGTTGATAAAGAAATGTTGAATGAAGTAAGTTGTGCAAGTCTTTTCTCTTCACTTAACAGAAATTTATTTATTCTACCCGTTCCCTGAACATATTTGTATAGGTTAAACGATGCTCCTCCGCCAATGTTTAAAAAGTTTCCGATCTGAGTACGGTAACCTACCCCTATTTCAGAAAATTTCAAACTGTCTGCAGCGAAGTTATAACCCACTGTTGCATTAAGGTTGAGTAGCTGGAATTTTTTGTCTGTAGTGTCACTTTCCCTTACTTTCATCTCAAACACATTTCCAACTGAAAAGTTAATTGCCTGCTGTTCACCGGACGGAGCTCCACCGAAAACTTCTCTTTCATAAAACGAGTATTTAACATCCTGTCCGAACTGATTTTTATAGCTTCCATAAGCATTCCACTTTGGCTTAGAAAAATCCGGCTGGTATGAATATGTGATTTGAGGTGTAATTATATGACGGAGCCCCAGTATTCCTAAAAATCTCGTATTGAAAATTCCTATGAGACGTGTATTAATGGATATACCCGTGTTGAAGAATCTAAATGCTCTGAAACCTTTTATGTCTTTTACAATAACTGAACTGTCTGAAGGATTAAATTCCTTGGTTATATATTTGTTGTACCAGACCTCGTTGTAATTTAAAAAGGGTGATATACTAAATTCTGAAATTTTCAGCGGTGCCGATATACTGATAGACTGCCTCACTCCTCCCCGGCTGTTCTTTATAAAGTTTCTGTCCAGCACGGATGGGTTTGTGAGAACTTTCTCGTCACGATATAAAAGTTGTGAGTTATATGTGTAGGAAACGGTTTCATACCATTTTAAATCTAACAGTGAGGTATTTTTTGTTCTAAAGGGGAAAGACTGACTCCTTGTGAAATTCACAGATGGTATAACCTGTCTTACCTCACCTGATATGAGATTCTGATCTCTTGAATAGTTTATGCTGAGTGAGTTCGGAGTTCCCTCCCACACTTTTGAGAGAGTAATATTTGATAAGGCATTTTGTCTGAGCAGGTCATTCAGATTATTTGTTGAAGTGTTGTAATAATTTTTGCCGCTGAGGAAATTAACATTCGCGGTTAGATTCGTTGTAGGGTCTATGGTCTGGCTATGAG
>JAOADS010000107.1:0-276 GCA_026417195.1 Ignavibacteria bacterium
GGTAAGAGACTGGCTCTTTGCTCCTGTTACATGTGAGTGCATCGAATTTCTTTTAGAAAAGGGAATAAACGGTGAAGCTTATAATCTTGCTGCAAATCACAATCCGGAAATTACAAATAAGAAAGCAGCAGAGCTAATCTGTAAAATCCTTGATGTGAGTGCAGATGATTTTATAGATTACATTCCGGATCCGAGACCAAACCATGACTTCAGATATGCACTGAATACAGAGAAACTCCGTAAGTTAGGATTTAAGCCTTCTGTGGACTTAATAAC
>JAOADS010000107.1:286-7715 GCA_026417195.1 Ignavibacteria bacterium
CAGTCAGCTGGTATAAAAACAATACCAACTGGTGGTTAAAAAGAAAAGAGGAAGCAGAGAGTATCTATATAAAAGAAAATTAAAAATAAATTCAAATGAGTGAAGTCTTAAAAGAGAAAATAAAACTGAAGAAAGCAAAGATATGTGTTATAGGGCTGGGATATGTTGGACTACCGCTTGCTGTTGAGTATGCAATTAAGGGATATAATGTTCACGGAATCGATACAGACATTACCAAAATAAAACTCATTCATCAGAAGAAGAACTATATAAAAGATGTTGTGAACAAGGATTTTCTTTTTGCGATAAATAATAAACTTTTCACAGCATCTGAGAAGTATGATAAACTCGGTGAGCAGGATATAATTTTTATCTGTGTTCCTACACCGGTTAACGAGAATAAAACACCGGATATTTCATGCATAATGTCTGCTACAGAAGAAATTTACAAAAGAGCAAAAAAGCATTGTATGGTAATTCTTAAGAGTACAACCTTTCCGGGCACGACAGAGGAATGTGTTATGCCTGTTCTTGAAAAAAGAGGCTGGAAAGTAGGAAAGGATTTTCATTTAGCCTTTTCGCCTGAAAGGGTTGATCCGGGTAATAAAACTTACAATACCTCCAATACTCCTGTAGTCGTGGGTGGAGTTACCAAGAAATGTCTTGAGGCAGCTACTCTTGTACTTCAGGATGTTGCCAGCAAAGTACATCAGGTTTCATCACCGAAAGCCGCTGAAATGTCAAAACTTTTGGAGAACATATTCAGGAGTGTTAACATAGCATTAGTTAACGAAATGGCAAGACTTTGTGACAGAATGGGAAATGTAAATATCTGGGAAGTTATAGAAGCAGCCGCAACAAAGCCTTTTGGTTTTATGCCGTTTTATCCCGGACCCGGCATTGGAGGTCATTGTATTCAGATTGATCCTTACTATCTTGACTGGCGGGCAAAAAAATATGATTTTCACACGAAGTTTGTTGAGCTTGCAGCTGAGTCAAACGAAGAAATGCCGTTTTATGTCAGGGATATGGTTATCAGAGAACTTGCCTTTGCAGGGATTAAAACAAATGACGCAAATGTTTTAATATTAGGAACTACTTTTAAAAAAGATGTTGAAGATTCAAGAAACTCCCCTGCTATCAAAATCATAGAATTGCTGTATAAAGAAGGCATTACTAATATTAATTTCCATGATCCTTATATGAGGAATATCAGATTATATGATAAGATATTCCGTGTTCAGGAATTAAATGAGAAATTACTTAAAGATGCTGATATAACTGTTATAGTAACTGATCATAGCAGTTATGATTATGAATGGATAGTTGATTTTTCGAAGCGTGTTATAGATACCAGGAATGCTACAAAAAAGATAAAGAACAGGGAAAAAATCGTGCTTCTTGGTGCCTGGGCTCACAGGTTACCTTCCTGAACTGTCTGATATGTTCCTTTGATTTTCAAGCTGTCTTTTAAGACAGCTTTTTTTATGAGATTTAATTGTATTTTCTTAAACTGAAAAAAGAGTTAATTTTTATTAAATGAACGAAAAAAAAAGTTATTTTTTTTCTGATGTTCATCTGGGGCTGGGGACTTTTGAAGAGGAGAAAATAAAAGAAAGAAAACTTATTGGTTTTCTTGAAAAAATAAGAGTTGATGCAGTGAAGATATTTATAGCAGGTGACTTGTTTGACTGCTGGATAGAATACAGGAAAGCTGTGCCGAAGGGATTTTACAGAACTTTATCAAAGCTGAATGAACTTGTAGAACAAGGAATAGAAATCAATTTTTTTTCAGGTAATCATGATTTCTGGCTCAATAGCTACTTAAGAGATGATGTGGGTCTGAAACTTTATGATTATATGGACACTATTATAGATGGGAAGAGGTTATATATTATTCATGGTGACGGGCTTTCCAAAGGCGATTTGGGATATAAGATTATAAAAAAAATATTACGTAACCGTTTTAATCAGTTTCTCTATTCCTGGATTCATCCTGATATAGGCATAAGCCTTGCAGAGAAATCTTCAAAGAAGTCAAGGTTTCATAATGAAAATCAGTCTTACGGGGCAGAAGGAATGGAAAATTTTGCATCAGATAAAATATCGGAAGGTTTCGACTATGTTATCATGGGACATTATCATAAGCCTCTTATAAAAGAAATTTCATCAAATGGCAAAAAAGGTTACTTTATCACTCTGGGTGACTGGATAAAAAACTTTTCATATGGCGTTTTATCAGATGGTAAATTTGAGATAAAGAAATATGTTTAATGAAAAACAAAATATTAAGTTTCCATGAGTAAGCCGGATACCAGGACTCACGAAAGACAGAGATATTTCAGTGACAGGGCTTACAGGCACGAACTTGCCAAAAGAAAGAAAAAGAAAACTTCCAGAAACATAAGTTTTCTTTCACTGATTACGATTATTCTGATTATTTCAACTGTAATTTACGGTGCCTACATTTTTGAAGGGCTCCCGTCTCTTTCAAGTTTAGAAAAACCTAAAACAGACCTTGCTACCAGAATTTATTCTGAAGACGGAGAGCTTATAGATCAGCTTTATATAGAAAACCGAACAATAGTTTCCCTTGACGTTATTCCCAAAGACCTCATAAATGCACTTATAGCTACCGAAGACAGGAAATTTTTCAGCCACTGGGGAATTGACCTTGACAGGGTTATCAAGGCTTTCATAAAGAACCTTATGGCTCTTTCTATAAAAGAAGGCGCAAGTACCATAACTCAGCAGCTTGCAAGAAATCTTTACAGGGATGAAATAGGCAGTAAGGTTTCTTTTACAAGGAAGTTAAGGGAAGCTGTTACTGCTGTTCAGATAGAGAAAACATATACGAAAGAGGAAATATTGCTTTTATATTTAAATCAGGTTTACTTTGGCAGAGGTGCCTATGGTGTAGAAGCAGCTTCAAGAACTTTCTTTGATAAGTCTGTATCAGAACTGACTCTTGACGAATGTGCAACACTGATAGGTATGATTAAAAATCCTTCAGGTTTTTATGACCCAGTTGAACGGCCTGATCAGTGTCTTGAGAGAAGAAATATAGTGCTTAACAACATGTATGAAGAAGGTTACATTTCAAAAGAAGTATATGAACTTGCAAAAAATGATCCTGTGAAAGCTCAGCCTAAATCTGTAAAAAAAGAATCTGGTTCTATGAACATAGCAGCTCAGTTTACAGAATATGTCAGACAACAACTGGAAAAAAAGGCTGAAAAATATGGTTTTAACATATACAGAGATGGGCTGGTTGTAAGAACTACCCTGAACATGAGAATGCAGAAACATGCCGTTGACGCTGTTAACAATCAGTTGAAAGAGTTTCAGCGTGCTTTTAATTCGACATGGAACTGGAAACAACATAAGGATATACTCATAGATGCAATAGACAAAGCCATAAGAAACAGCGATGAGTATAAGAAAGCTAAGACTGATGCAGAAAGAGCTGTAATATATAACAGATTAAAGAATGATATTAACTTTATTGAAAAAGTAAAGGAAAGAGAAATAGCCGTTCAGGTGGGTTTTGTCTGCATAGATCCTAAAACAGGGGAAATAAAGGCTATGGTGGGTCAGAATCCGAATTATCCTTTCAAATACGGATTAAATCACGTTACTCAGATAAAAAGACAGCCGGGTTCTTCATTTAAAGCTTTTGTTTATGCCACAGCCATTGAAAACGGATATTCTCCGGCTTATACGATTTCAAATGACCCGTTGCGTGTTGTAATAGGTGGTCAGACGTGGTCCCCTAAAGGCGGAGGAACAGGTGGTATGGTTACATTAAGAGACGGACTTGCAAGATCAATCAATGTTGTTGCAGTCAGAACTGCCATGGAGCTTGCACCTATTGAACAAGTTATAAGACTTTCACAAAAAATGGGTATAAGTTCAACTTTGCCGAACGTACTTTCACTTTCACTCGGTGTAGGGGAGGTTTCCCCTCTTGAAATGACAAGTGCATACGGAGTTTTCCCAAATGAAGGAATATGGGTTGAACCTCATGCTATAGTTAAGATAGAAGACCGGTTCGGTAACGTAATAGAAGAATTTATTCCAGAGACAAGGGAAGCAATAAGCGAAGGAGTTGCTTATATAATGTCTGATATGATGGAGGATGTCATAAATGACGGAACAGCACAGAGTGTAAGAAATTTTTTCAGTCGCCCTGCTGCAGGCAAAACAGGAACGACTCAGGACTATACGGATGCCTGGTTTATAGGATTTACGCCTCAACTGGTAGCAGGTTGCTGGCTTGGCTTTGATGATTCCAGAATTAAATTCGGTGGAGCTTACGGTCAGGGGGGAAGAGCTGCTGCACCTATCTGGGGAAGGTTTATGAAATATGTTTATGATGACCCTCAGACAACTATGCCACTTGCATATTTTGAGATGCCTCCCGATGTCATTGAAACCGATATATGCACTGTAACCGGGCTGACTGCAAATTCAAGCTGTCCGTCATATGTAGATCTTATTTTAAAGAGAAATATGGGAAGGAAATGTTCAATGTCTCATTCATTTATTCCTTCCGATACTGAAACTTCGGGGGAACCTCCTCCGGGAAGCATTGGTTTTTAAAATAGTAAAGATGTGCAGTGTTAATGAAATATTGTTAAGAACGTTTATTTCGTTACTGATCCTTGTATCGGGCAACTTCGGATACGGATTTCTGCATTCGGAATGTATTACTCTATCAGATCGGCACCTTAAATGTGAATCAGATTGCTGTCTTCAAAGTGAGTGCTGTAATTTATCTGATTTATCAGAAGAAGCTATTCTGGACTTAAGCGGCTGTTGTGAAGTTCATGAGAGTAAAGACGTTATATCTGAAAATGCAGTTAAGCCGCTAAACTTTTCCGATAAGATCAGTAAATCCCGATTACAAAGTGTTATCTATGATACAGCATTTCCATTCTTATTAAGATATACCGAGAAGATTAGTTCTTCAAATACACCTCTCTACATTTCAGTTTCCAGCCTGAGGATTTAAAAAAACCCATACTACTTCTTATTATTTTCTAACTTAACATTTTTAAAGAAATTTCTAATTATGTTGTTTATTTTAATCATTACAATATTTAATAATTTTTCAGGTGACTTTTCTGGCGTAAATAAAATATCTGTGGACAGTGTTTATATTTGTCCGGTAGAAAACGAGGTTATTATGTCTGAGCCCATAAAGTTAGAATATACCGGCAAAATATATTATTTCTGCTGTTCAGGATGCGAGATGCTTTTTAAGAAAGAACCTGCTAGATATATACAGAAAGATTTAATGTGTCTGCCCTGCAGCGACTATGATGCAAAAAGAGAAATTTATTTTATTTATGATGAAGTTAAATACTACTTCTGCTCGAGATCATGTGCAGAGAAATTTAGAAAAGTCCCTGAGAAGTATCTAAACGGGAAATAACATGAAAATAAAATATCTGATAACAATCATATCGTTAGTTACATCTTTTACTCTACAATCGCAGACTGTTAGGGGGACAGTATATTCCGATATTGAAGGGAATAAAACTCCACTTGAAGATGCTGTGGTTAAATGGATAAATACCACTAAAGGTACTTTAACAGACAAAAACGGAAACTTTGAAATATCTTCTTCGGGGATTGATGACAAAAGGTTAATAGTATTTCATGCAGGTTTTAAAACTGATACTGTAAATGTATCTGGTAACTATGTTGAGATTATATTGATGGCTAATCTGGTTACAGAGGAAATAAAAATTGAGGAGAGAAAAAAATCTACTTTTTTCGGAAACTATGAGGCGAAGACTGAGATAATTTCATCAAAGGAACTTGTAAAGGAAGCATGCTGTGACCTTTCAGGCTGTTTCGGGAGGAATTCATCCGTTGAAGTTGCTGTGTCTGACATACTTTCTGATAGCAAGGAACTTAAAATCCTCGGGCTTGAAGGTGTTTATACTCAGATACTTGTTGATAACATGCCACTTCTTCACGGATATAATGTTAAATACGGAGTAAGCAGTATTCCGGGTACTTCCATAGATAAAATTACAGTTTCTAAAGGCTCTAACTCCGTGCTATGGGGTTATGAATCTATAAGCGGCATAATGAACGTACTGCTGAAAGATTACAGTAATTCTGACCGTCTGATGTTTAATGGTTTCTTAAACAGTATGTTTGAGAAGCAGGGAAATCTTAACATTACTTCAAAGCTCAGCAAGAAATTCAGTAACATAATGATGTTTCACACTACTCAGAAAGCAAGAGAAATGGACGGTGATTCTGATGGTTTTCTGGATAGTCCTCAGATTACCCGGTATGTTCTTTATGACAAATTAAATTTTAATGATGAAGAAACAGCAACAGAGTTCAATATAGCCGGAAGATACTGGAATGAAGA
Organism: Ignavibacteria bacterium; assembly: GCA_026417195.1. Taxonomy (GTDB): domain Bacteria; phylum Bacteroidota; class Ignavibacteria; order Tepidaquicellales; family OLB5; genus JAOADS01. Next base: position 6,681 of record JAOADS010000107.1, read on the forward strand.
ACGACACGGAGGACAGTTCCATTCTGATAACAACAGACATTATGAACAGAACCTTAAAATCAATTCCGGAGAAGGTTATTTCAGATTAAGTAAAAATGTAAATGAAACAGACGGATTTAAAATCTATGCAGCTACTTCCTATTATAAACAGAAATCTATTTACGGGATTACTTCATATGACGCCGTTCAAACTATCATTAATCTTATGGGATTTTATGAGTGGGGAATTACTGATAAGATTTTCCTTAAAACAGGAACGGGTTACAAACTCAGGAAATGCAGTGAAGAAATCAGTTTTTCTGATATAACTTCACGTTCATATGCAGGAAATTACAAAAGCCGTGAATCAGTTCCGGGTATATTTACAGAGAACTCTGTTAATTTAATGGATGATAAGTTATCCGTTATGACCGGATTAAGACTTGATTTCCACAACACCGGAGGAACTGTCTTTACTCCTAGAATACTTGTAAGATATCAGCCGGATGCGACGCTTGTATTCAGGGTTTCTGCGGGAACCGGCTTCAGGATCGCCGATATTTTTAATGAGAACATGAATCTTTTCGGAAGTTCTCGGGATGTGGTTATCACTGAGATTCTCAAACCTGAAAAGATGATTAACTTTGGATTAAACGGTATTTACTATTTCTCATCAACGTATTTCAGCGGTAATCTGAATTTTGATCTTTACAGGACTGAATTTTCAAATAAGGTTATAGCCGACTATGACAGTGATCCAAAGAAAATTTATTTCAGTAATCTTCACGGAAGGGCTTATTCAAATGTGTTTCAGGCTGAGGTAAATCTCACTCTTTTAAGAAACATTGATATGAAGCTTGCTTATAAACTTATAGATGTCAAATATGAGAAGAACAACCAGATCTATGATCAGCCTCTTAATTCCAGACACAGGGTTCTTGGCACTGTTTCATATTCCCCGGATAATGATTCGTGGGCTGTTAATCTCGGTTTAAACTGGTATGGCAGGCAAAGGATTCCTTCAACTTTACCGAATCCGGTTCAATACCGCAGAGC
>JAOADS010000108.1 GCA_026417195.1 Ignavibacteria bacterium
ATAAATCAGGTATAATTAATTAACTAATCTAAATTTAAATTATTTAAAAAATTATGAACATAATTAAAATCTTAAAAATTTTAAGCATAGTTGCTTCTACAGTTGTAACAGTTATGGATATAATTAATAAGAAAAAAAGGTAATCTCATGAATACAACAAAGCGTCTGACACGTTATTTGAAAAAAAAATAAACACAGAGAAATTGAACATGAAAAATTATTTAAAATTAAACATAGAATCTCAAACATACCTTCCCTACCTTTACCATCAGAGCATGGGAGTAGCCACTTCAAAACTTTGCCCTCCCTAATACATGCCCACCCCCGTTAACCTGCTCCGGGAAAACGATTTTGCAGCCAGCCAGACCGGAGCCGGGTTAAAACGGCGTAATGTAATGAAAACAAAATATTATAAAACTTAAAAACAAAGGAGGTTTAAAATGAATTTCAACTCTAACTCTTTTCAGATTTCCGGATCACTCGCACTTCTGCAGTTCAGTACAGAATTTCAGGACAGTCTGGATTACATATCAGGCGGAGAAGCTCTGAATAAAAAATACGTGGACATAAGGGAAATAAGTGAGTCTGGATCTGTCAATGACATACTTTTTAAAAACATCTCTCCATACTTCATATTTTTCTCTGACGGAGACCTGTTAACCGGAGCAAAACAAAACAGGGTTCTTAACACTTCCGTATTCCTTAAGCCGGAGTCAGAAAAAATTATCCCTGTAAGCTGTATTGAAAGAGGCAGATGGTATCGAAAAAGCAATAGCTTTGAGTATGAATCCGATATAATACCTTTTGACTTAAAAAAATTAAAATTTGGAAATGTATCAGAAAGACTCAGAAGTTCAGGTAAACACTATGCTTATCAAAGTCTGGTCTGGGATAAAGTTAGTGAATATTCTGATAAGTTAAGGGTGGAATCAGAAACTGAAGATCTCAGAGAAATCCTCAACAGGTCAAATAAAAAACTAGATCAGGATATCAGATCGTTCACAACTGACAGTAATTCAAACGGACTGGTTGTGTTTTTTAACTCCGAACCAGTGCTTGTTGAATTATATAACAGGAAAGACATATATGCTGAATATTTCACGAAAATCCTGAAATCTGTTCTCTGGGATTATGAACCAAAACACATAAAAGAAAAAAAGGAGCTGGATAAACATGAAGCAGAAAGAATACTTACTGCAGTTTTCAATAAAGTTAGAAATTTAAACTATGAAACCTTCCCCGGAGCAGCCGAAGGAACTGAAAAAAGATATAAGAACAAATTCTCATTTTATCAGCTTGAATACAATCATCAGATAGTTCACTCTGTTATTTATACATAAGCTGAAGTCATCTTGAAAAAAATCAAAAACTAAATTTAAAAAATATGATAACAATATTAATACTTTTAATCACGTTAGACATCGCTTTATATTATCATGAATCAATGAATAAGAATAAAAAAGACTACCATTTTATCAGTCCGGCTGAATATGAAAATGAAGAAGATTCAACTCAGGCTGAAGCCGAGACGCAAGAAGATTTGAATGAAAATGATGAAAAACCCGAAGAGCGAACCCCTGATGAAGATACTGAAAAACGTGCCAGACCAGAAATGCCTCCGCCTTCGGAGCCTAACAATCAGGCAATCCTCAATATTTAAAGTCACATGAAGAGAAACTGTTACATATTTTCCGATACCATAGTAAAAAGAAGAAACAACTCCATCTGCATACAGACTGTGAAACAAGTTGGCAACCCGGCTGCAGATCAGGACATACTATCCGGTATGAGAAATAATTATTATGAGGTTCTCGATAGCAGGATATATCCGATAGAAAACATTAATGCAGTATATTCATATGGCAGTATTAATTTTAACTCAAAGCTGCTAGCACTTATTGGGAAACACGGCATACCCATGCATATTTTTAATCAGGAAGGAAGTTACAGAGGTACATTTTATCCTTCCAGTCATCTTGATTCAGTGAATATACTTCTTAAACAGGCTAAGGTTGTTTCAGACAGTAACGTGAAAAACAGGATTTCAAAGAAAATAATAACTGCCTATCTGCTGAACACATTAATGAATCTTAAATATCATAACTCAAGAGGCTCAAATTTGAGAGATCATATATCATTACTTATGGACACAAGAGAATCACTGAAATATGTTTCTGATGAAGACTCTATACATGAAATTTATCTGAAAATCAGACACGTTCAGGAAGAAACCTGGGAGGAAATAATCTTGGTAGAGAAATGCTATTTTGAGTATGTTCTTAAAGAAATATTAACAGCTTTGAAAAATTTTGCGAACATGATGATGAATTCAGTCTGTCTTACTGAAATTTATAGATCTGGACTTGATCAGAGAATTAGCTTTTTGAAAAGTTCTCGAAACCTTGCAGAGGACATAAAAATAATCTTTGAGCCTATTGTAAGTGACAGACTTATATTCAGATTATTACAACACAGGATGATAACCTCTTGTGATTTCCAGAAATTCAGTAACATTATGGCAATGAAGGAAGATGCAAGGAAACTCTTTATCAAAGAATTTGATATGAGACTGTTTGTAGCAAAATATGATAAAAGTTTAAATATACATCTTCCTGTAGCAACAATAATAGCTAAAGAATTTGAAAAACTGAAGAAATTTATTATAGAAGAGGAAGATTATGAACCTTATACCATCACGGAAAATTAACTTTCTGGAGCCTGATGAAGAAGAATTTACACTATCACATAAAAACAAAATGTATTTCATACTTGCATATGACATAACAAAACCCAGAAGACTCACAAAGACACTTAAGATCTGCAGGAAATATCTTAACTGGGTTCAGAAATCAGTCTTTGAAGGTCATTTAACCGAAACTCAGTACAAATCCCTGATGAAAGAAATCCAGAAGGTTATAAAGCCGGACGAAGACTCTGTGATTACATACTGCATCAATGACGTACATTATTTACAAAAAGAAGTTACCGGAATAGAAAAAAACGAACTAAGCATATTAATTTAAAAACTAACAAAGGAGGTAAATCAAATGAAAAAAGAATACCTGATCAGATTTAAAATGTATTGTGAAGTCTGTGAGAAATACAGGGATTTCGATTTGGTGTGTGAATCAGAATTGGAATATTATCTTAAGAAAGACGAACTGGAAAATGCAAATGACATAATGTGTAACATGTGTCCTGAATGTGATCCGTCCAATCCAAGAAATAAATTAAATTAATCAACATTAAATTTAACATAAAAATATGGACAAAAATTTTAAACTAACATACTGTCATGATCCGGAAAACAACGAAACAAACGAGATGCAGATCATAAAAAACGCTAACTATCCCGTGGATATAAATTTTTCAATGAATATAGATGATATTGAATATTACTCATTCAAAAAGGCAGCGGAACCGTTTTCTACACTGGTGATAACTTTAACAAACCAGGTAGATAAAATTAAAATTGAGGTCAATAAGAAACTTTATTATCCGTACTCAGATATCATAAACGAAGAACCAATAGTGTAAATAATTTTTAAAACTAAAAAAACAAAAAAATGGAAAAATTAAATAAAACACCTATAAGAAGAATATCCAGAAAGTCTAACGAAGAACCCGCAAAGACTTCTGAACTGGAAACCTTTGAAATCAATTCTGTTGATGACATGGAACTTGAGATAAACATAAAAAAAGACGGACAGGTTTACTCTATCAGAAAGACACTTGAGATGACAAGTACGTTTGTTGAGATGAAGCTTTACTATATACCTCTCAGGCTTGAGCTGTATATAGAGAAACTAAATGACATAATGTATCCAGACGGGAAATATTTTCCTGAAGATTATCCGGAACCGCTTTGAAAAATAACATCTACATATTTTCAAACTCTGTTTTGAGGCGGAAAGATAATTCATTTACAATTGAGCAGATCCCGGATACTGAAACTCAGTGTGAAGCTGATATTTACGAAAGAGAATCTGATAATGTAATTCTGCCATCAAGGAAAATAAACGGAGTATCTAAAAAACATATACCGGCTGAGTCAGTTGAGGCATTCTATACATTCGGGCATATAAGGTTCAGCTCGGAATTCTGTAACTGTTGTCAGCATTACGGGATACCGGTTCATATTTTCAACTATTACGGTAAATACATAGGTAGCTTTATCCCAAAAAATGATGAATCATCCGGAAAAATAATATTGCTTCAGTCTGCTTTTTATTTTACTGAAGAGAAAAGACTTGAAGTTGCCAGAGAATTCATAGAAGCTGCTGCAAGGAATTCAGTTGAAAACCTGAATACACATTTTTATGCAGGTGCTGATTTAGAGGAGCACATCATAAAAATAAATAATCTGAGGAATAACATAAAAGACGCATCATCAGTACAGGAACTGATGGGGATTGAGGGAAATATAAAGGCTGTTTATTACGACTCGTGGAAAAAATTTCTCAGACAGGAGACACGATTTGAAAAAAGAATTAAAAATCCACCCGAAGGAATGATAAATTCCCTGATATCCTACGGCAACAGTGTTCTCTACTCAGTCTGCCTCACTGAAATCCACAGAACGAGATTAAATCCCTTTATCGGTTTCCTGCATGAAACGGGAGACGGAAAACACTCCCTTGCATTTGACATATCTGAAATATTCAAGCCGGTTATAGTTGACAAAGTTATATTCAGAGTTATAAACCTCAACATGCTTAACGAAAACGACTTCAGGCATACTGAAAACGGTATGCTTATGAAAGACAAAGCAAAAAGGAAATTCATCGAAGAATTTGAAAACAGACTTAAAACGGTCATAACTCATAAAAGGCTTAACAGGAGAGTGTCATACAGATCGTTAATCAGGATGGAATGTTACAACCTTATTAATTACATTACCGGGAAATTAACAAAATATGAATCATACAGAAGTACCTGAAGGGAAAGTGTTTTATATAGCAGTTTACGACATCGCAAATCCCCGCAGATTGCCAAGGGTTCTGAAAATATTCAGGAAATATATGAACTGGGTTCAGAACTCTGCATTTGAAGGAGAATTAAACGCGAAACAATATCAGGCTCTTAAAAAAGAATTACAAAAGGTAATAAATAATGAAGCTGATTCGATAATATTTTATCATGCAGAAGAACAAAAACACATAGGTAAAAAAATCATTGGCAGAGAAAAAAACGAAATCACACAGTATTTATGAGCAAAATATTCGTCTTAACAACAGCATTCGAATCATACATAAATAACAGAAGATTAACCTTCACAGGCAAGTATCTTAATGACATACTTTCATTTAATAGTTTTTCCCCTGATGAGATTCATTCTATCAGAAAAGCTGTCCTCTACTGGAGCGGAAAAGAGAAACAGGATTCAAATTCTCTGATATTACTTAATTGTTACGCTGAGATTAATAACTACGGTCTTGTAATAACTTTCACAGATTACAGTGAAAGCACATGGAAGTCAGTCTATGTGAGATATGCACTTAAGAAAATATTTGCCGGCTCTGTCAATATACCTCTTTGCCTGATAGCAGATGAAGACGAACTAATATCTATAATAAATCAGATTTCAGATCAGACCGAGCTTGATATATTATGGAAAAAGAATGACTGGCTTGGGATATATAATAAATTCGCTCCATATGAGGGCATAGAAAAAAAGGCAGAATTATGGAACGATACAAAAACCCTCTCAGGCATTGCATTTGCAGCAGGCAAACTTTCAGAATGTCCCGGCGGACTGAACAGATTATTCAGCAATGATAATGAAAAAAAAGAGTTCCTCACTAAAATAAAAAATTACCGCAAGCTGTCATTAAAATTGTACAGGAGAATTATAGAACTCCAGCCCGAAAACCATTCCAGCTATTCAGCCCTTGCTTATATGCACTATAGATTCGCAATGGAACTCTCAGCTCCGGGCGGAAGGCGAGACGGTAACTTTTTTGAAGAATGTAATCTGGCAATAGAAAATTTTGATAAGGCATTACAACTTAATCCAGACAGGATAAAAGATCTTTACAGAAAAGGAAACCTTATGACAGAACTTATGCCGGATAAAATATTATACTCTCCTGCAAACAAGCAGATTTCATTTGAAGACAGGCTTAAAGAATCAAACACAACAGTAAAGCTTGGCATTGAGTCTTTGAAAAAAGCTTTAGAGTCATATCAGCGTATCACAGATCCTAAAAGCAAAAAATCATTCTTTAAACATTACATAAAATCCCTCTATAACCTCTGTAATGCTTATACATCCCTTTCCTACTTCGAAACATCAGACATCAGATATCTTACTGAAGAAATCTTGAATTACAAATACTCTTATAATACCTTGCCAGACTTAAACCTTGAGCTGGCAGAAAATTATGCGGCAGAATGTATAAAAGAAGACTCAAAGATTAAAACAGATGACCTTTTAAAAATGGCAGAACAGCATGGAATATACGATGCCGTTTATAAACTATACTTATATGGCAAAAACCAGTTTTACCGTTACATTACAACATCTGACAATATATTTCTGGAGACAGCAAAAAAATTTCTCCTGAAAGCACTTGAAACAAAATGGAACGAGAACAACAGAAACCAGTCTAAAATATTCATAGCAGAAAAACTTGCAAGGATATACATATGTGAAAAGAAACCGGAACTGGCTATAGAAGTACTTCACCCCTATGCAAAAAGGAAAAACATTGACTACTACGCAGCTTACACACTGGCTGAGGCTTACTTACTGAAGAGAGATTATAAAAGAGCCTACGATACATTAAACTACTCACTTAGAAACCGGAAGTCAAACAAGGAGATGTGGAAAGGACATTTACTTAATGCGATAACACTGATATTAGACAACAAACCTAATGAGGCTCAGGTAGAAATAGAAAATTCACTCAGGGAGGCTAAGGAAACAGGTAAGAAAAGCATTGACTACCTTTTAGCAGTTAATGCATATATAAAATATAAATTAAACGACAAAGAGAACGCATTAAAACTTATGGAGAAAGCAAACGAAATATCAGGTGGAAAATACAGCTTTAAAATAGAAGACTGGCTGAACACTTAAACCAGCTATATATAATAGTAGAAAAACCAAACAAACCCTAAAATTTTGAAATGCAGCCAATTTTTAAAACTCAGACCAGCCCGTATTTTCTCACAATCCTTAGTTCAACTGATCATCACTTGTAAATTCCTGCAATACATTGTATTTTTGAAATAAATAAACGGCCTTCCAATCGAACCATAGTGGAATTGAGACACACTTGCTACAGGAAGAGAAATTCTTCCTGTAATAACTTCCAATCGAACCATAGTGGAATTGAGACTATAGTACAGACGCCTCACTGCTGAGAGTCCGCTCTGCCTTCCAATCGAACCATAGTGGAATTGAGACGCTTTGGTCTGGTAGTGTTTATCTTCTACCTGCCAGCTTCCAATCGAACCATAGTGGAATTGAGACCTTCTTTATCATTACCTTTCTCTTTTTTGGACGGAATACTTCCAATCGAACCATAGTGGAATTGAGACACTATGTGAC
>JAOADS010000109.1 GCA_026417195.1 Ignavibacteria bacterium
TTCCAGTAATTTCTGAATTCATTCAATAAAGCATTTGAAGTAGTGCCGTTATAGGGATCACTTACAACAGTCCATATTCTTAAGTATGAAACCAGTAACTGAACATTCAGGTCTTTGATGTATACGGCTGAAACAGTTGACATAAGAGATATCAGATAATTTGCAGCCCTGCTATAATCTGAATTGAAGAACAGATATGTATCATAACATGATTCAACAGCAATATTTGCCCTTCTTATATCGCTTGACATAACATAAGATGAAGGATTAAGGTTTTTCATAAGTTCCTTTATCCTCTGAGGAGTTTCCATAGCCTCAGTTCCGCACTCAAAGAGATTATGAATCTTCATCTTTGCAGTATTATATACTACAACTTCCGTTCCGTTACCTTTTATATCCAGATTGGAAATAACATAGGTACCTGAACTTCCAAATACCATTCCGGAGACAAAACCTTCTCCAAAGGTAATACTTACCACACTTGACGGATCACCTATTACAAAACCTTTATAGCTCACTATCTTATTCATAACATCAGTTTCAATATCTCCGGCATCTGTCCCCTTTACTATTTTCGTATAAGGCTCAAAAATATCAAAACGATTAAGTTGTAAATCTACTGATATGGAGTTAGAAACAGGAACTTTTACTTTTATTGAAGGTAACTTAGACTGAACAATGTTATTCACAACATTTTTGTCCATTGTAAGAATAAAAGCATCATCAACACTGTTTCTCAGTGATACCGACTGGTTCAAAGTCTTAAATTCGTCATATATAAAAGGACTATAATCGTTAGCAAATATATTAGAAACCAGAAATGAATAAATAGTTAATAAAATTAAATTTTTCATTTTTGTTTATATTTAATTTTTAAGATAGTTTTACTTTAGGATCTAGGAAAGCATAGATAATGTCAACAATTACATTAATTATTATGAAAATCACAGCAGTAAACAAAACTGTCCCCTGAATCATTGGAAAATCAAGTGATAAAATTGAATTAATTGCAAGAAGACCTATACCAGGCCAGTTAAAAATATATTCTATGAAAAATGCTCCTCCAAGCAAAGCAGCTAGCCAGGCACTTATTGTTGTAATAACAGGATTAAGTGCATTCCTCAATGCATGCTTGATAATAACTTTCCATTCGCTCACTCCTTTAGCTCTGGCAGTTCTCACGTAATCCTGACCTAAAACATCAAGCATACTTGAGCGGGTTAAGCGGGCAATTATAGAAAGTGGCCTGAGAGAAAGGGTTAACATAGGAAGCACAAGATATATAAGTCCGTTGTTGATATAACCCGATATAGGAAACCATTTTAACCATGCACCGAAAACCAAAGCCATAATTAAACCAAATGCAAAAGGAGGAAATGATATCCCAAAAAGCGCAAACAACATAGATAAATTATCAGCCCATGAGTAAGATCTGACTGCCGATATAAGTCCGATTATAATACCTATAAGAGATGAAAGTATCAAAGAACTTATTGCAAGAATAGCTGTTGCGGGAAAAGTTTCTATAATGGTTTTCAGCACATCTCTGTTTGAAGAATATGAACGCCCCAGATCTCCCTGAACAGCCTTATAGATAAATCTTCCGTACTGAACATAAAGAGGATCGTCCAGACCTAACTGCTTTCGGACTGCATCAATGGAAGCAATATCAGCTCTTTGTCCAAGCATAAGCCTTGCCGGATCACCGGGTATCACATACATTAAACAAAAAGTTACTGTAATCACTCCTATTAATACAACCATTGAATACAGTAACTTTCTTATAATATAGGTTCCCATTTGAGGTAAATTATTTAATCACGCGTCTTGCCCACAGATAACGCGAGTTATAATAATCCTCATTGAGTGAATTGGTTTTAACACCACCACTTGAGGAAGAATGAGCAAAGATGCCTTCACCTAGGTAAATCCCTACATGAGAAACTCCTCTGCCGCGTGTATTGAAAAATACCAGATCTCCAAACTGTAGATTCTCCCTCTCCACATATTCACCTACCTGAGACTGCATTGCTGAAGTTCTGGGCAGATCAATCCCCAAAGCATATTTCATAACCCTCTGACAAAAAGCTGAACAATCAATACCATTTGAAGTTGTTCCACCCCAGAGATATGGGGTATTCATCAGTTCAATTATCTTTATCATAACGGCATCTCTGTCTATGGTTGTATTGGAATATTCAGAAACAATGTTTGTAAGCTTCTCAAGTGAAGATTGCTCAATCAAACCTTTTTTCTGAATACCAGATAAACTGGCATGTTCTTCCTGTTTTGCTACCTTCTTTTGCTCAACTTTGTAGTCATCACCTTCTGACGAGGAACAACCACTCAAAACATAAAATAACATAACAAGCGTCAGGCATAGAACAGTTTTAGCGTACAATTAAATACCTCCTTTCTGATTTTAGTTACAAAATATAAATTAATTTAATAAATTAAAATTACTTATCAAGCCATGCATATCGCATATTAACCCTGTGCATAGGATCAAGAGCATAGCCTCTGACATATGGCTGAAGCAATCTCCAGTCTTCATCATAATAAATAAATAGGATCGGAGCATCATTAACAGCAACCTGCTCAGCTTCCTGATAAAGTCTTATTCTTTCCTTAAGATCATTGGTTGCAAGAGCTTTTTCAAACAGTTCATCAAATTTAGGATTCTTATACCTGAAACTGTTTATAGGGCTTTTTTCCTTAGGATTATCAGGAACATTCTTGCCATAGAACAGATTCAGGAAATTCTCCGGATCCGGATAATCAGCTATCCATCCTAGTCTGTAGAAATCAGCACGTCCGGCATCTATGTTATCTAAATGTTGAGCAAACTGAAGTAACTGAAGCTTTACGGTTACTCCTATCTCCTTCAGCATGTTCTGAATTGCTTCTGCTATCTGAGTGTTTCTTCCTCCACCCTCATTAATATTCAGGGTAATTTCCGGAAAACCTTTCCCACCGGGATAACCAGCCTCTTCCATCAGCTGCCTTGCTTTCTGAAGATCAAAGCTATAGCCTTTTATTTTTGATGCATCATAATTAGGCATAGAGGGTGGTACAATTCCGTAAATAGCAGGTTGTGAGGCTGAGCCGTTCAGAACGTATTTGAGTATCTTCTCTCTGTCAATTGCATAGTTAAAAGCCTGTCTTATTCTTACATCAGAAAAAATTTTACTCGTAGTCAGAAATCCATAATACTGAATTGTAAGCGAGGTTTTTCTCTGAAGAGTAAATTTTGAATATTCCGGCGTAAGGGTTTTATCTTCATTTATTACAGACTTAAAAAGTTCATTTGGGATTCTGTATGATTCATCTAAATTACCATTTTTAAACTCCAGAAGCTGCTGTGAAAGATCTTTAATGAAACGAAACTTAACCCTTTCAACATATGGAATACTGTTTCCGAATTCATCCTTTTCCCAATAATTAGGATTTTTCTTTAGATTTATTTCAAGATCAGGTGTCCAGTTTTCAAATATAAATGCCCCGGTCCCAACAGGGTTTTGAAAGAAATCCTTGCCATACATCTCAACAGCTTCTTTGGGAACTATGTAAGCAAATCCAAGACACATGTAATAAATAAAAGGGGCAAATGGCTTTTTAAGTTTTATCTGAAAGGTTGAATCATTTACAATAACAAGACCTCTTACTTCCTTTATCGTGGGCTCTCTGCCCTCTGAAACAGATTTCAGTACCTCGCTTGTAAATTCATCAGCGCCATCAATGTAATTTTTATAATAATCAAAACCTACGCTACCGGTTCTTGTGTCAAGAACGCGCGTAAGAGAAAATTTAACATCATCTGCTTTAAATTCCCTTCCTTTGCCATTGGGGAAACATTTATTATCATGAAAATAAACGCCTCTTCTTAAGTGAAATGTATATGTTAGGCCATCTTCACTTACTTCCCATCTCTTAGCTAACATAGGTTTAAGCTGGAGATTTGTATCCAGATCAATAAGAAGGTCATAAATCTGATGAGCTACATGATGAGACACAACATCGTTTATACCAACCGGGTCAAGACTTCTTATATTCTCCAATTCGTTAGTTACAAATACACCTCCTCCTTTAATTCCTCCTGAAAGCATAACATATTCTTCGCTGCCTTCTCTTCCCTTGCATGAAACAAGAGCAAGAAGTAGCAAAAGAACAATAGTAAACCCCACTATACTTTTGTAAGATGTCTTTGATAGAGAAGGACTCAACGATTATCCAAGATAGGTTTTTAACTGTTTGCTTTTGGAAGCATGTTTAAGCCTTCGGATGGCTTTCTCCTTTATCTGTCGCACCCTTTCTCGGGTTAATTTAAATTTCTCACCTATCTCTTCAAGTGTAAGAGGATTTTCCTGATCAAGTCCGTAATATAATTTCAAAACATCACGTTCCCTTGGACTTAAAGTGCTTAATGCACGGTTGATTTCTATTTTAAGAGATTCATTTATCAGTTTATGATCGGGCAAAGGTTGATTTTGATTAGGCATAATATCAACAAGCCTGCTATCTTCTCCGTGAACAAACGGAGCATCTATTGACAGGTGTCTTCCGGATATCTTCAATGTATCCGATACCTCTATAAGAGACATATCTAACTGTTCAGCAAGTTCATCAGCGCTGGGCTCTCTCTCATAGGTCTGTTCAAGAGAATTGATTGCTTTACCTATTTTATTTAAAGCACCTACTCTGTTTAAAGGAAGTCTTACTATCCGAGATTGTTCAGCCAACGCCTGAAGAATCGACTGACGGATCCACCATACTGCATAAGATATGAATTTAAAACCCCTTGTCTCATCAAATCTTTTAGCAGCCTTAATGAGACCCAGATTTCCCTCATTTATCAAATCACCTAAAGACAAACCCTGATTCTGATATTGCTTGGCTACACTTACTACGAATCTTAAATTAGCTTTGGTAAGTTTTTCCAAAGCTTTCTGTCTTTCTTTTTCGTCTCCTGATTTAATTTTCTTTGCAAGTGCTATTTCCTCCTCAACGTCAAGCAGTTCAACTTTTCCGATTTCCTGAAGATATTTATCTATAGACTGGGATTCCCTATTAGTAAATTGTTTTCCAATTTTCATAGGCGATAGAGATTATATTATTAAATTAAAAATGAAGTTCTTAAGCTGAAGCCTCAAACAAGTCTATCTTGCTGTCCTTGCTTAAGGTAACAATAGCTCTTTTTCTGTTGGGTCTGTAACCTTCAAACCTTCCCCGGCGAGTAAACTGAGACTTTCTTTTACCTTTTAAATTTACTGTCCTGATACTTTCTACCTTAACATTAAACTTTTTCTGGATAGCATTTTTAATGTCTATCTTGGTTGCGTCTGGTGATACTTCAAAAGCATACTGATTATGACTTTCCTGGAGTAAGGTCATTTTCTCAGTAATGACGGGTTTAATAAGTATAGTCTTCATATAATCATTTCAAATTTTAATTATTTAGTAAGGGCTTACATAAATCTTCCAAGGCACTTTTCTGAATTAAAAGAATCTGATTATCAAGTATATCATAAGTTGCGGCATTTGAAGCCTCAAGTACTTTCACTCTGGGAATATTCCTGCCCGATTTATAAACGTTCTGATTGTCACGTGTTGTCAGCATAAGTATTTTTTTGCCGTTAATTTCCAGATTCCTTAAAATAGAACTGAAATCTTTAGTTTTAGGTTTCTCAAAAGTAACATCTTCTATAATCATTATTTCATTGTTCTTAGCCTTAAGGCTCAAAGCACTTTTTCTTGCCAGCTGAGCTGCTTTTTTATTCATCTGCAGACTATAATCTCTCGGTCTTGGACCATGTACAGTTCCTCCTCCAACCCATAGAGGTGAACGTATTGTTCCCGCCCTCGCAGTCCCTCTGCCTTTCTGTCTCCAGGGCTTTTTACCGCCTCCCCTGACCTCATTTCTCTCCTTGGTTTTATGTGTACCCTGACGTCTGTTAGCAAGATAAGTCCTAACCGCCTGATATATTAAATGATGATTGGGAGATACTTCAAAAACAGCTGAGGGAAGTTCAGCTTTTTCATTGGAAATTGTACCGTCTATCTTGTAAATGTTGAGTTCCATGATCAGTTGCTTTTATAAATTTCAACAATAGCAGAATTGGCTCCTGGGACAGCCCCTTTCACAAGAAGCAGATTTGACTCAGGTATAACTTTTACAACTTTAAAATTTCTCACCGTTACCCTGTTCCCGCCGGTTCTGCCAGCCATTCTCTGCCCTTTGAAAACTCTTGAGGGAAACGAACTTGCACCAATGGAACCGGGAGCCCTTAGACGATCACTCTGTCCATGGGTAACTGAACCACCTCCGAAACCATGACGTTTCACAACACCCTGAAACCCCTTGCCTTTACTTACACCACTGACTTTTACAATATCACCGGCTTTGAACATGTCAACTGTGATGGCATCTCCTATCTTTAAATCCGAAGAATCGAAATCTCTTATTTCTTTGAGATATTTTAAAAGAGGTAGATTTTTCCTTTTGTAGTTTGCTATCTGAGGTTTTGCTAACTTCTTTTCTTTAACTTCAGTCATCCCAAGCTGAATAGCATTATATCCATCAATTTCAGTATTCTTAATAGCTGTAACATAACAGGGACCTGCTTCAATTAATGTACAATTCACCATAACCCCATCTTCCCCGAAAATCGAGGTCATTCCTATTTTTCTTCCTAATATACCCTTCATTGCATGCTTAAGTTTTAATTTCAATATATACGCCACCCGGCGGATCAAGTTTAGTTAAAGCATCCACCGTCTTTTTATTAGAGTTCAGTATATCTATAATTCTCTTATGAGATCTTATTTCAAACTGCTCCCTAGATTTTTTATCAACGTGAGGAGACCTTAAAACAGTATAAACGGACTTTTTAGTGGGGAGTGGTATTGGACCTGATACTACCCCGCCGTTAGCTTTAATGGTTTTAATGATACGATCAGTCCACTTATCTATAAGTCTGTGATCGTATGATTTTAGTTTTATTCTGATTCTCTGAGTTGCCAAGTTTTATCCCAATGATAATTAATTATTCAAGTATCTTTGTAACCACACCAGCGCCTACAGTTCTTCCACCTTCACGTATAGCAAACCTTAATCCTTCCTCCATAGCAATTGGGGTAATTAACTCTATCTTGAGATTATCTACATTGTCCCCAGGCATAACCATCTGAACTCCTTCGGGCAGGTGAACAACTCCTGTAACATCTGTAGTCCTGAAATAAAACTGAGGTCTGTAATTTGCAAAAAATGGCGTGTGTCTTCCGCCTTCTTCCTTTGAAAGAACATATACCTGACAGGTAAAAGTCTTATGAGGAGTTATTGAACCAGGTTTTGCTATCACCATACCTCTTTCAACATCTTTCTTTTCAACACCTCTTAAAAGAAGACCCAGATTATCACCTGCTATACC
>JAOADS010000010.1 GCA_026417195.1 Ignavibacteria bacterium
CTACTCAAGATATTATTATACCCAGACATAGCAAATCTTTTTACCTGTTTAATATCAAAGGTCAATAATAAATTTGCAAAAAAACAGATATGAGATCGTGCCTCTTGGTAATTCTGATTTTATCAATAATTTTCTTAGGCTGTTCTAAGGAAAAATTCCGTTCGCCTGAAATCCAGCTCGGTCACGTTGATATTATTATAGACAATGAGAGTTATATTAAATTAACTCAGGATACTTTCATGACAAGGTATTTTGCCATGACATTTTATGACACTTCCGAATACGGAAAACAGCCTACCTACGACTTCTTTATGATCGGTCAGGAAAACTTCCTTCACTTCAGTGATACAAGAGGTTTTTATGAAAAACAGACCGGCGGAGCTAACCTGATCTTTCAGACTATCAAACCGGGGATGCTTGACTCACTTAAAATTGCGTGGAAAAATTACTCTACTTACGCACTTGATGACAACTCTTCAAGCGGTCCCTCGCACACGCTATACGAATTATTCCCCCTGCTTAACTGGGACAGGGTAGAAAAACCAAGGTTAATCCCGTTCCTTACAACTTATTCTCCGGAAAGTTACCGTAACTGGAATTTAAACACAGAAGGTGCAGATATGAGAACCTTTCTTGCATCTCAGGCCGGAGCCGGAATAAACAGAGTGCTTTTCAAAAAAATTAACGCTGTTTATTTAAACGCCACTGAAAGGGAAAATGAGTTGCTCAGGGCAGCCCTCATGGTATCTGGTTACAAGGAGGAAAACGGAATATTCACTCATCCTTCCAGTGCAGCGATTTACATAAACACCATACAGGATGAGAATATCAATAGATTCACAAAGTGCAGGATTTCCCTTTCGTCACCGTTTCAGTATGAAAACAAATTCGGCAGACTCCGAATCTCTATGAAGGAAACCGAGTGCTGGCTTTATTATGAATAAATATATAACCTTAATTCTGTGGATTTAGCAATTATTATATTTGGTATAATAGGTGTAATTCTTTTCGGAGCTTACGTGTTTTTTATCATAAAGACAGCTCATGATGATGAAAAAAACAAAAAGAAAAAACACCATCACCAAAACGGTACATCCTGAAATATTTGATCATACAAAAAGAAATAACCCTCAAGCCAAAACCAAGAGGATTTCATTTAGTAACTGATGAGGTTATATCTGCAGTGCCTGAGATCAGAAAAATCAAAACAGGCATACTCCATATTTTCATAAAACACACCTCAGCTTCTCTCACTATCAATGAAAATGCCGATCCAACTGTAAGAAGTGACATGGAAAAACATTTCAGTGTAATCGTCCCTGAAGATGCAGATTACTTTGAACATACATATGAAGGACCTGATGATATGACATCACACATAAAAGCATCACTTCTGGGTTCTTCATTACTCATACCCTTATCTCAAGGAAAGTTAAGAATAGGAACCTGGCAGGGAATATACCTTTGTGAACATCGCAAGAAAGCAGAAGGCAGAAAAATAGTTATCACAATAATAGGAGAATAAATGCACAAGTGGCTGGTAATTTTACATTCTCTCGGAGCATGCGTCTGGATAGGAGGTCATTTACTCTTATCACTAAAATATCTCCCTGAAAGCCTAAGATTGAAAAATCAGGAAATTATTTTATCATTCGAGAGAAAATTTGAAAAAATAGGGATACCGGCTCTTTTGATTCAACTTATTAGTGGAATAGGACTCATGCACCTATACCATATAAGCTGGTTTGACTTCAGCACTCAGATAGCTTCAATCATATCAATTAAATTCATACTGATTATAATTACAATTCTCTTGGCAGTTCATGCAAGATTTTTCATAATACCGAAACTCCAACCCTCAAATTTGAAATTACTCTCATTTCATATCATAACAGTTACAATAATTTCAATTATCATGTTGTTTCTCGGAATATCGGTGAGATTTGGTCTGTAAATTTGCCCTCTGGCTGATAATTGAAAAACCGAAGCAGAGATGAACCCGTTATTCCGGAATTAAAACTTAAACTGTCTAAGCTTTAGCTTTCTTTTCCTTCTTGTGATCAAGATCCGGAATCTTGTTTACATCTATCAGATACCTCGGAACTGAACGGAATACATAATCCCAGAGAGGATTTGAAACACCGTAAGCTGTATGTTCATCTTCATAGTGATGACGCAGATGATATGAACGGAGAAACTTTCCGATTTTACCTTTCATATTAAGGTGATGAGTAGCATAGTGTATGGAGTCATAGCTGACATAACCTAATACAAATCCGGAAAAAACTATTAAGTAAAAATTTCCGAAAATCAGCATGAAGGAGTAAAAGAAAAATATTGCAAGCGGAACGCTTACTAAAAGTGGCATAACCAGTCTGGTTTCATCCCGTGGATAATCGTGATGTATCCCATGAATCAAAAAATGTACTTTTTTACCCAACTCACTTTTAGGCTCGTAATGGAAAACCCAGCGGTGAATTACATATTCAACAAATGTCCAGAGAAGAATGCCCCCTAAAAATGCAACCACACCCCAGTACCACTCAACCCTTTGAAATCCGAAATAGGCACAAATCAAAAGAACCGGTACATAAACAATAACCGGCGTTACCGGATGTATATGAGAGAAATATTCAAGAACGGGATTTTTAAAAAGAGGAATAGTTTCGTTCTTATTTGATACGTATTTTGATTTTGCCATTTTTATTTAAAGGTTTATTTACAAAATTACAAAAGCAAAAAAGTTTTTACAATGATTAACATCGCTATAAATGCCTACTGAATGCTGAAAAAATGGAAAAAAGTTTCAGAAAAGATACTTTACAGAAATAAATGGTGGACCTATAAAGTTGATATTTATGAATTTCCTGAAGGGAATCAAGGGGAATACCACTATGCTTTCACTCATGGCTCTGTTTTTATAATACCCATTGCGGAAGACGGAAAGATAATCATGGTAAAGCAATACAGATATCTCAATGACAGGTTAAGTGTGGAATTCCCCGGAGGTGGCGTGAAGATTCCGGGTAATGAAGAATTTGAGGCACATAAGGAACTTATAGAAGAAACCGGTTATGACGGAGAGCTTGAAAAGATAGGTATCTTCAATCCTTACAACGGAGTTACAAACGAGATATGCCATGTTTACGTTGCAAGGAATCTCCATAGATCAGAAGAGTTCATCAAGGATGACTCGGAGGAATTTGAAATTTTGTATCTTTCAAAAGATGAAATCAGTAATATGATTGAGACAAATGAAATTTATGACGGTATGACTCTTGCAGCCTGGTCACTCTCACAGAAAATCTTAAACTCATAATAAATAAATGAAAAAAAACTTAATTCTATTCATATTATTTTCAACCATCTCTTCATTTTCGGATACTACTTTTACAGTAGATCTAAACTTTGACGGAAAATCAGAAAAAGTCAGCTTCAGTGTAACCGAGACCAATAACTACATACTTGAAATAAACGGTGACAGGGTTTACGGAGAGCTGATTTGCAGTTATGATCCTGCTATTGAAATATTCGATATCAACAGGAATGATAACAGAAGAGATTTAGCTGTAAGTGTATGGTGCGAAGGAGACAATAAAGTATATAATTTTTATCAATACTCCGAAGGGAAAATAGATTCTATCGGTACCTTATCTGCCGGATACTTGGAAATAAACGGAAACAGCGTAATCAGAGGCAGTAAATGGATGGGATTTTATGCCATAATGCTTGATTATGAATTCGACTTCAGAAAGAAAAAAATCCAACTTAAAACCAAAGAGTTTTATGATGTAAACCAGAAGGCTAAGGTTACTTCGGAATTTTCACTTCGTACATATCGTGATGATAATTCATCTGTTGCTCATACTCTCAAACCAGGCGATGAAATTACATTGGTGAAATCTGATGTTAGTCCTCAATGTCCGGATGAAAATATCTCCGGTGAATATGCGTATATTTACGATATATTTTGCGACTGGTTTTTAATAAAAACAAAAGATGGACGTAAAGGCTGGTGCAGACTGAGAGATTTTAAAGATAAAGTGGAAGGGTTAATATGGGCTGGATAATATTTCGAATATGAATGTAAAAAACATCAAATTTCATTGATAGTTAAAGCACAGCTCTTTAACTTTGTTTATAAAAAAATTAATCAAACTATGAGTATGCTGAACAGAAAACTCTTAATAATTACTTTTATAGTCGCCTTCACATTTTCTTCCTGTACTAAAGAATCTGAGGAAACAATCCTTACAAATGCTCGTAACAAAACCGAAGAGGCTAAAAAGCTTGAAGCTGAAAACAAAGTTGACGAAGCTAAGAAGCTATACTCAGAAGCTGTAGAGATTTACAAAAAGTTCCTCAAAGAATATCCGGATTCCAAGCTTGCTCCTGAAGTTTATAGTAACATCGCAAAAATCTATATAGACAATCTCAGGGAATATCCCAATGCCATAAAACATTATGAAGAACTGATTTCGAAATATCCCGACAGTAAGGAAGCCAAATACGGAATGTTCATGATTGCATTTGTTTATGATGAAATGCTCAAAGATAAGGATAAAGCCAAAGAACATTATAAAAAATTTCTGGAAAAATATCCTCAGGATACAGACCCTAACGAAAAAATGAGCGAATCAGCAAGGATGATGCTCCAGATGCTTGAAGAAAATAAGAGTATTGAAGATATTATAAAAGGCTCTGTTGAATCGAAAGAAACTAAGAAAGAATCATCAGGCGAAAAGAAACCTGAGATTGATACAAACCTTAAGAAAACAGATCAAAACTCAGATCCGAGAGTTCCTCCTCAGAAGAACCCGGATGCAGAAGACAGTGATTCAAAAGACACGAAACAATAATAAAAATAAATATGTTGGCTAATTCAGCAGTGTTGATTAATTTCAGAAATTGGAAACCGATTACAGGAAATACCTCGAGCCTTCAGTCATTTCACGCCTCTCCAACATTGAGCTAAAAGCAAAACTGGTAGTTGAAGGGTTCATTGCAGGGCTGCATCAGAGCCCGTATCACGGATTCAGCGTTGAGTTCACCGAACACCGCCCTTACATGCCCGGTGACGATTTAAAATATCTTGACTGGAAAGTATTAGGAAGAACTGATCGTTACTACATCAAACAGTTTGAAGAAGAAACGAACCTGAAAAGTTACCTGATAATTGATGCCAGCCGATCAATGTCATTCAGATCTGATAGCATTGATACTTCTCCACTCTCTTCCTTCAGAAATTTTTTCAGAAAGAAGTCTCAGGCAAGACCCTATTCATATAAACCGGTTATAAGTAAACTTGAGTATTCATCTTATCTTGCCGCATCCATTGCAATGCTTATGCATTTCCAGAAAGATGCATCAGGACTTGTTATATACGATGAAAAAATCAGAACTTTTATACCTCCAAAAGCCACAAGTCAAAACCTTAAGCAGATATTGCTTCAGCTTTCAGGTATAATTCCTTCAGGCAAAACAAATACATCAGAATCTTTAAATGAAGTTGCTGAAAAAATAAAACGCAGGGGTCTTGTGATTATATTCAGTGACCTTTTTGATGAACAGAAAAAAGTTATAAAAGCAATACGTCACTTCAGATACAAAAAAAATGAGGTTATTGTGTTTCATATTTTGGATCCTCTGGAGTTGAACCTCCTTACTGATACACCGCTTACCATAAGAGATATGGAAAGCGGTCAGGAACTGCAGGCTCAGCCTCTTGCAGTAATTAACTCATACCGCGAGGCTCTTCAGGAATTTATTGACAATTACAAAACTGCATGCTTTTCAGATAACACAGACTACGTTCTGATATCAACTAACACACCTTTTGACAAAGCACTTTTTGAATATCTGAATAAAAGAAAAACCCTGCATTAAAATTGAAAATCTGCTATTTACATTTACTGATTACTATATCGTTGTTCAGTCAAAATCTCCACATCAGATTTGACGGAATACCTGTTACTATCGGCTCATCTATCTGCTCTAATCCATTTAATGGCGGAATAGACATTCCGAAATTCCAGTTCACAGATATTGATAATGACGGAAAAACAGACCTGTTTATCTATGACAGGGACACAAGTCTTAACTTTTATAAGAACATAGGAACTCCTTCCAATCCTCAATACCTGATGTTTACAAGAAAATATCAGAATCTGAGTATAAAAAACTGGTTTTACTTTGTTGACATAGATAATAACGGCGTTAAGGATTTATTCACCGGAGGAGATTCACAGTATGTGAGATATTACAAAAACTTCGGAACTGCATCATCGCCAAACTTTATATTACAGACATATTCGGTAAGAACAGATCTTAACGTACCCATAGAAAGTGAGTCTCCATGCTTTCCTGTATTTGTTGATATTGATTCAGACGGAGACTTTGATTTCCTTACCGGCACCCAGGTTGGCAGAATCACATATTATGAGAACATAGGAACTCCATCATCGTTTCAGTTCAGGTTTATAACAGACTTTTTCAGGAACATAGAAATAATCGGTCCGGGCACAGATCACGGAGCAAGTGCAATAACATTTGAAGACATAAACGGAGATGCAAGAAAAGATCTCTTCTGGGGTGACCTTTTCGGACACAGCATATATTTCATCAGAAACACAGGTACTCCGCAGAATTTTGCCTGGACAGTAATAGATTCAGCCTATCCGCCTCCGAATGTCTGGACTTCAGCTGGTTTCAACATGCCCGGAGTAATTGACATAGATTCTGACGGCCTGAAAGATTTTTTTATTGGTGTACTTATCGGCTCAAGAACTTTAAACAATTTCGTTTATTACAGAAATACCGGTCCTTTAAACAATCCACAGTTTACCAAAATCTCGGAAAATTATATTCTATCAGTTGACGTTGGAAGTTTCAGCTATCCGTGTTTTACAGACATTGATAATGACGGAGACAGGGATTTGTTTATTGGATATGAGAGATCTGTTGCATATTTCAGAAATACGGGAAGTCCTTCCTCTCCGGCATTTTCCCGTGTTACAGACAGTATTCCAATGCCGGTAAGTAACTTTAATTTCTCCGTTACAGCCGGTGATCTTGATGGTGACGGTAAAAAAGATCTGGTAATAGGTTACTTTGCCCTTGCAAGACTCCGCTGGCTGAAAAATACCGGGGCCATATCAAATCCTGTATTCACATATCAGCCTTCCCAGCTGGATACAATGAACCTAACACAGTCAAGTGCTCCCTGTCTTGCAGACCTTGACGGTGACGGTGATCTTGATATGCTTGTAGGCAATTCTTCAGGAAGATTAACTTATTACAGAAATAACGGAACGCCCTCATCTTTCAATTTTAGTTTCATTACTAATAACTATCAGAGCATATTCGTTGGAAATGACGCTGCTCCGAATCTTGCAGACCTTGACAGTGATGGTGATCTAGATCTGCTTGTCGGTAACAGAACTGGCTGGATTTATTTTTACAGAAACACTGGTTCAATCTCCTCTCCGAATTTTATATTGGTTACAACATCATATGCAGGCATAAACGTAGGTCAGAATGCTGTCCCTGCATCAGTTGACATTAATTCTGATACAGATATGGATTTATTCATAGGTAATATAAAGGGAGGATTATATTATCTTGAAAACAGAGATGTATTCGGCATAAGCCAGATCGGCAGTGAAGTACCGGGAGGATTCCGTCTGTATCCTAATTATCCTAATCCATTTAATCCTACAACAAAAATAAAATTCAATATACCTGTTTATTGTAAGGTTCAGCTGAATATTTATGATATAAACGGAAGGAAGCTAAGAGAAATCCTCAACAGACATTTGCATCCGGGAATTTACGAAACTGAATGGAACGCCTCGGAATATTCAAGCGGAGTTTATATATATATAATTCAGGCAGGGAATTTCAGGGATTACGGTAAAATGGTTCTTCTTAAGTAAGAATTTTCTGACTTAAATATTAAAAAAATATTAATTAAAATTGTACTAAATAAAAAAATTAATGTAAACTATATGAAATTCAGTGAGATAGAATACAAAAGACCCGATATAAACGAAATACGGGATAAATTTGAACATTTAATTTCACTTTTTGAAAAAGCTGAAAACGTTGAAGAACAGGACGCCTTGATCAAAGATATAAATGAACTACGTATGGAATTCCAGACTCAAAACTCTATTGCAAGAATCAGATATTCAATTGACACTGAAAACAAAGAATATGAAAAAGAACAGGATTACTTTGACGAGGTTGAACCCGACTTTGAAATGCTCATACATAGATATTACGAAGCACTGGTAAAATCAAAATTCCGTGACGAACTTGAAAAGAAATGGGGATTGCAATTATTCAGAGTTGCTGATATAACACTTAAAACCTTCAAAGCAGAGATACTGGAAGATCTCAAAAGAGAAAATGAGCTGAGAACAGATTATATGAAACTCAAAGCTACAGCAAAAATTTTCTTTGACGGAGAGGAAAAAAATCTTACTGCCCTTATACCATATATGGAATCTGAAAATCGCCAGACTAGAAAAGCTGCAAATGAAGCTAAATGGAAATTTTATTCTGAACATTCAGAAGAGTTCGATTACATTTACGATCAACTTGTAAAAGTAAGACATAACATAGCTATTAAACTTGGATATAAAAACTTTGTTAAGCTTGGCTATGACAGAATGGGCAGAACAGATTATGATGCTGAGATGGTAAGTTATTTCAGACATCAGGTTCTGGAACATATAGTACCCCTGACTGTAAAACTTAAAAAAAGACAACAGCAGAGACTTGGACTGGATTCACTGAAATACTATGATCATCCTATTGATTACAAGTCTGGTAATGCAAAACCTCATGGTTCACCTGAATGGATATTAAATTGTGCCAGTAACATGTATTCCGAACTTTCCCCTGAAACAAAGGAATTTTTCACTTTCATGATTGAAAATGAAATGATGGATCTTGTAAATAAAAAGGGCAAAGATCCCGGAGGATACTGTGCATTTATTGAAAAATACCGTAGCCCATTTATATTTTCCAACTTTAACGGAACTATGGGTGATATTGAAGTTTTAACACATGAAGCTGGACATGCTTTTCAGGCATATTCCAGCCGCAACTTTGAGATACCTGAATATTTCTTTCCGACATCAGAAGCATGCGAGATTCATTCAATGAGCATGGAATTCCTCACCTGGCCATGGATGAAATGTTTCTTCAAGGAACAGACAGAAAAATTCAAATATTCTCACATTAAGGGTTCGCTCATCTTCATACCGTACGGCGTAACAGTTGATGAATTCCAGCACTGGGTTTATGAAAATCCGGAAGCCTCCCCGTCAGAGAGAAAGAAAGCGTGGATTGAGATTGAAAAAAAATATCTACCATACATAGATTATGACGGAAATGAGTTTCTGGAATCAGGCGGAAGGTGGCAGCAGCAGAGTCACATATATCATATGCCGTTTTACTATATTGATTACTGCTTGGCTATGATATGTGCATTCCAGTTCTGGAAACGCTCTATGGAAAATCGGGAAAAAGCTCTTGAGGATTATTTGAGACTATGCAAAGCCGGTGGCAGTAAGTCATTTCTTGAACTTGTGAAATTGGCAAACCTCATTTCACCTTTTGAAAAAGGATGTATTGAGTCATTTGTAGGTGAAATTGAAAAATGGCTTGATAACTTTGACGATCTCAGTGTAAACTGACTACTCTTAGGCCCCGCTGAAAAAACTGAACGGGCCAAAAGCCATAAGCAAAACCCATACCAGCCATAATAAAATAACTGCTATCATAATAGTGGAAGTTTTCAGAGAAGAGACTCTGGCAAGTCCTATTCCCAAAATTCCAAGATACCAGAAAGTTATTACATCTATACTGGACAATAAAACATAGACTGGCTTACTGAATGATTCAGCCGAAAGGAAAAAAGCAGGACCTATATTTGTAGATATTTTACCGGTAAATATTGCTAAAACAGTATTAACTATAATTTGGACACTGCTTATCAGTCCGGCTAAACCTACCACGTTCATTACAGAAGTAAAGGACACTATTCCTTTCAAGAGCTTTAATACTCCAAAATAGATAAGCGACTTCAGGAAGAAAAATATCATGGTTGAAAAAAGTGCTCCTATCAGTCCGAAAATAATGAACATAGTACCTGAAAACATTTTCTCATTTCTTTCCATCTGCTCATCTGCCTCCTGTTTTGTTATAGTCCCCTTCTTAACCATTTCTTCAAACTGCTCCTCCATAGCTTTTTTCTGTTTCTCCCTTATAGACGAAGTAAGTTCTTCATCGTTCATTACAAGCAGACTGGATATTAAAGTAACCACTAATGTAATTACAAGAGGAAGTAACCAGAAATTCCTTTTGTCAGATTTGGAAATTTCCGAGAAGGTTTCGCCCGGTTCAGTAAATACTCCGCTCATCGCATCCGAAATGCTTATGGATGAAACATTCTGAATCTGACTATCTTTTAGGTGATTCTCGCTATTTTTTTCTTCCATTTCTTATTTTATTAATTTAGTAAAAATATCTTCAAACCTGAAAAAACCTTTCTTCTGATAAATGTATCTTGCAGCAAGTAATGCCCCTTCGGCGAAACCCTGTCTCGATTTAGCATTATGTTCAAGCGTAATTGAATCAGAATTGCTGTCAAATACTACCCTGTGATTGCCTACTACATCTTGTTTCCTGATGGAAGTTATGTTCAGTTCATCAGGTAGTGGTGTTAGTTTATCATTTACAATCTTCTTTTTCAAATCTGACCTCTCAGTAATATATTCTGCAATCCTTAAAGCCGTTCCGCTTGGCTTGTCCAGTTTGGCAGTATGGTGAGTTTCTTCTATAGAGACGTCATATTGAGTCTGTTTCTGCATCAACTCAGCAGAACTTTTGACTATGTGAAAAAACAAATTCACCCCTATTGAGAAATTACTTGCATATATGAAACCTGTTCCGTTCTTTTGAATTATTTCCCTTATATTTTCAATTTTATCATACCAGCCTGTAGTACCGCAAACAACGTTCACACCTCTGGAAGACAAAAACTCAACGTTACTTATTACCGAAGCAGGAGTTGTGAATTCAATTGCAACTTCAGCAAGTCCGTTATAGTTAGACTGAAGCGGATTATCAATGTCATAAACTCCGGTGACTGTAAAATCAGAATAGAAGTGACTGTCTTTCTTTATTAAACTCTCAATCATCTTCCCCATTTTCCCGTAGCCGACTATTGCAATCCTTATCAAGCTATTAACCTCTCTTCCTGTTTTTTTATTCTTTCAAATAATCCTGAATCATCGTAAGTGAAAAATTCCCTGTGCAGATTCTTTATAGTTTCTTCAAAAACACCGGTGTCCACAAGAATTGACAGACTATGTCTGTTAAAACCAAAGCATAGAGACTCTGGTTTCAGGTGAGGACATGAAACAAATATTCTCTGAAAGAATCCCTCAATTGAATTAAGCTCTGAACCTACTATAGTAATTAAAACTTTATCTTTGATTATCTCACAGGAAGAAATCTCAGAAAATTCATTTCTTAATTCATCGTAATGGATTCTCGTATAGGCATTTTCGGCTATTACAATAAGAATACCACTGGAGGATGAAAGAAGAATATCTATCTGAGGTTTATGACGGGACAGAATGTTAAGCATCATCTCCCAGAAAATATACTGATTCAGGTCAGCTCTCGGTGTAAGCTTGAGGACTATTACATTCTTCTTATATGTAATGGATTTAACTTTTTCGTGGTAGTTCAGTTCAGAAATTACCCTTGTTCCAGATGACGCAGTATTCTTCGAATTTAAAATTCTCAGAGGTATATTTTTCTCTCTTGCTGGTTTGACGGAATTTCTGTGAAGCACCTTAGCTCCGAAGAACGAAAGCTCCTCCATTTCGGCAAAGGAAATTTCATTCAGCTTGAGTGTACCAGATATGAGTCCCGGATCTGAAGTTAAAACTCCGTCAACATCTGTCCATATCTGTATTTCTTCTGCATCCAGCAATGAACCGTAAATCGCAGCTGAAAAATCTGAACTTTCCCTGCCCATAGTTGTT
Organism: Ignavibacteria bacterium; assembly: GCA_026417195.1. Taxonomy (GTDB): domain Bacteria; phylum Bacteroidota; class Ignavibacteria; order Tepidaquicellales; family OLB5; genus JAOADS01. Next base: position 12,066 of record JAOADS010000010.1, read on the forward strand.
GATATACCGTCTTCAGTGGATGCAATAAATCCTTGTGCAAGAACAACCTTACCGGAATCTATCAAAGGTTTGACTTTGGAGATCACGTTAAGCTCAGTCTTTGCAAAATCCGGATATGCTCTGGAGAAATCATTATTGGTCTTTATTATATCACGTGAGTCAATAAGTTCGGTATCAATTCCGCTCTCCTTGAAAGCAAAATATATAACAGTTGAAGACATGAGTTCACCGAAAACCCTGAACGCATCAAGTGTTCTTAAAGACAGTTCCCTTATAATTGAAAGTCCTTTAATCAGCATTTCTATCTGACTTTTGTACAGTTTCATCTTTTCAATCGCTTCTGTCTTGAGTGAATTATTGTAAACGAGTTCCTCTGTCATCTTGTAATGACGGTTTATAATTTCCTCTAAGATTTCGTAAGCCTCTATTTCATTACCAAGAGAGGAATTACGGGCTATTGTTTCAAGAGCAGTTGTTGCCCTGGCAATAGCTGAAACAACAACAAGTTTATTCCTTCTTTCATTTTTTACTATGTTTATAACATTTTTCACTGATTCGGCATCTGCAACGGATGTACCTCCGAATTTCATTACTATTGTTTTCATTCTTACAGATAAAGTTTATTTTTTATGATAAATCTTTCTACGGATTCAGGGACAAGATACTTTATTGATCTGCCTTCCCTGACGCGTTGCCTTATATCAGATGAGGAGATTTCAAGATGCTTGACCGAAAGCGGTATAACCTGCTTTACGTATTCATTCTTTACATCCTGAAGATTCCAACCCGGTTTGTTTATTACTATAACTTCTGACATTGCAAAAAGCTTCTGAGGCATATACCACCTGTCCAGAGATGCGAGTTGATCCATCCCTATTATCAGATACAGCCTGAACTGACTTTTATGATAAATTGCTCTCAAAGCTAACAGTGTATTCACTGTGTAAGACATTCCGCCGGTTTCACTAGACAGTTTTAACTCAACATCACTCGCCTCAAAATATTTATTACCTTCCACTGCGAGTTTTGTCATTTCGTATCTGATATTCTTATCTGTAATATCCGAAATCTCCTTCAGAGGCGGAACAGCAGACGGGATAAATAAAACCTTCTCAAGGTTCATCTGCTCCCTCACTTCTTCTGCTGAAATCAGATGCCCCACGTGAGGTGGATCGAAAGTACCTCCAAATATACCTATCCTTCTCAATTCTCCGTCACATTTTTGTAAACTGCCTCGATTGATTTAATAAGTTCTGTTTCATCGTATTGCGTAGCTTCAATTGCTGCATTCTGAGCTATTTCATTTCTCATATCCTCATTTTTATAAAAAACTTCAATTTTTTCAAAGAGGTCTTCAACATTCATTGGATCAAATGTGAGGGCAGAATATCTGTCTTTTATTATCTCCAGCAGCTGAGGAATATTACTGCACAATATAGGCAGTCTTGCTGCCATTGCCTCCAGCAGAACATATGGCATACCTTCCCATAAAGAAGGCAAAACAAACACATCAAAAATGGAATAATAATCTTCGAGATTACTCTCTTCACCGGCAAAATACACATAATCAGAAAGCTCTGACCTTTCGGCAAGCCTTTTCATACGTGAAAGATTTTTACCATCTCCGACAAATACAAATCTCATATCTGGATATTTACGGATAAGGAAATATGCAGCCTGCAGAATTAGCTGCTGATTTTTTTGTTCATCAAATCTTGAAACGTTGCCTATGATAAAATTCTTACTACTGAAGCCTATTGAATCCAGAAGAGCGAAATTTTTCTTAAGATTTGAAAAACGTGACAGATTCACACCATTGTAAATCACTGTGGTTTTACTTTTTTCAGCTATTCTGTATTTAAATGCTTCAACCATATCATAATTTGTTACACATATCGTCATGTCTGTAAACTGAAGGAGATATTGCTCTATGGCAAGCGAAATATTTTTTCTGAAGAAGCCCGAATGTATATAATGTATTCCGTGAATTGTATGAACTGTTTTAATCTCCGGATTATGCTTTTTGAGCAATCTTGAATAAAACCCCGCTACACCTCCGTGTGAATGTATTAAATTAAAATTATGTTGCTTATGTAATTCTTCAAGTTGCGAAAGATATCTCGTTCTTAACATTTTGGGTAAATTAATCTGAATAAACTCAACGCCTTCTTTCAGCACCTCTTCGCCGAATCTGCCTTCACCTGCTGCAACCATCAGATCAAAATCGTTCCTGTTAATGTTTCTTAAAATAGAAAGTATATTTGTCTGTCCTCCGCCGAGGAAGCCTCCGTCAATCAGTTCAAGAATTTTGATCTTTTCAGCCATAAATTTTATAAAAATAGAAATTAAAAATCTATTTATTAAGACAATAAAAAAACACACCAGGCAAAACAAGCTTACTTTGCTTAGGAATGATCTTGGACACTTCAGTTTCTTTAACTTGCTTATTAAATCTGCAATTTGGATTTTTGTAGTAATGAAGCTCCATATAAATATTCCGGAATGCACGGAATGCCGTTCCAGATTGAAAAGCGTTTTCTGTGAATTAAGCAGGGATGAAGCCGGTGATATTACATCTGAGAAGTCATGTAGCTTCTATAAAAAAGGACAGTTGATATTTTCCGAGGGCAACAGACCCCTGGGTTTATATTGCATAAATAAAGGTAAGGTAAAGGTCTTCCAGATCGGTGAAGAAGGAAAGGAACAGATTTTACGCCTGGCAAAAGAAGGAGATATACTTGGTTACAGAGCCCTTATCAGTGGAGAAGTTTATTCTGCATCAGCTTCTGCACTTGAAGAAGCGGTAATTTGTTTTATACCGAAAACCAAATTCTATGAACTCATCAGATCAAGCTCATCCCTTGCAGAGAAATTGATGCAGACACTTTCTCATGATCTCAAGGAAGCTGAACACAGACTTGTTGCTTTAGCCCAGAAACCCGTAAGGGAACGTATGGCAGAAATGATACTTACTTTAAAGGAATTCTACGGAACCACAGAAGATGGAAATACAATCAATGCTCAGTTCTCACGTGAGGAAATGGCAAACTTTGTGGGTACTGCAACAGAAACAGCAATCAGGATACTCTCAGATTTCAAAAATGAGAAATTAATCTCATTTGATGGCAGAAAAATCAAAATACTCAACCTCCAAGGCCTTTTAAAAGCAGCTCACATCTACGACTAACCGATTACGAATCATCTCCCATAATGACATAAATCATTGTGTGGATTAACCTCTGTTTATAGTTTTGCAAAAGAGATTTAATTTTGTTAGATAATCTATATATCTTATATAAGAATCTTCAACCAAAACCGTACCTTGCGGGAGAAATAATTTACACTGAAGATACACCTGTAGATAAGGTATTCCTTATTAAAAGTGGTTATGTGAAAATTTATCACTCAGGCAGTCCCAACAAAATAATATTTCAATTTTGCGGAGACGGTGAAATCCCGGGGCTGAAAGATATTTTCAGAGGAAAGAACTATACTAACACAGCCGAAGCAGCTAAAGACACTCTTCTTTATGTAATTCAGTATAACGAATTTAAAAAGGTACTTAAAACAGATCCTGAGCTGAGGATAGAAATCATGAAAACACTCTGTGGAGGTATTGGAACTCTGGAAGATAAAATATCATCTGTCAAGGGAAGCCGGGGCGAGGATAGACTCATAGAAGCTCTGAATATACTCATACAGGAATTTGGAATACTTCCCGGAGGAACCATTAACATAAAACTCACACTGGAAGACATAGCTGCTTTAACATGTTTATCTAAAAGTTATACTAAGAAGGTTATTTCCGAATTTTCAACCAGAGGAATCATTTCATATACCGCTAACCATATCAAGATCCTTGACAGAAAAAGGGTTGAAAAATCGAATATAAAATACTGATTAGCATAAATAAAAAGAATTTTTACAAAATAATTGATATTTTTGAATATGTTAGGTGAATTGGATAAAAATTCAATCAGTAATATTCTGATCAGGAATTATACTGCAAGGTTAGGATGTTCTGACGGGAATGAGGTTTACGTTGTCCCGATTACTTACGTCTATGATGGTGAAAACATTTTAAGTCATTCTAATGAAGGCAAGAAAATAAACATCATGAGAAAAAATCCGGAAGTTTGTATAGAGATAGATGAAGTTGATGATATTTTTAACTGGAGAAGTGTTATCGCTACAGGGATCTTTGAAGAACTATCAGGTGACGAATCTGTAAAAGCATTTAGTAAAATTTATGAAAAACTTTCAGGGATTATGAAAAAGTCAGCTACTGAAGACACCCATCCTCATATTGATAAGCCTACTCTACATAAAAGAGATATATCGCTTAATTCAACTATAGTTTACAGAATAAAATTAATAAAAATAACCGGAAGATTTGAAAGGAATTAAAATGAAAAAAATTCTTGTTCCAACAGATTTCTCAAAATGTTCAATCTTCGGCCTTGATTTTGCCTCTATACTGGCTAAGAGATCACAGGCTGAAATACACATATTCAACGCAATTCTTACAACTAATTACTACTATGCAGCTGATCCTTTCGTTATAGCTCCTCCGGCATCAGTTATGGCTCAGAGCATAAATGAAAACCTTAAAAAAGCATCACTTGCCAAACTTAAGAAAATATCCCAGAGAAATTCACTTAATGGATTAAAACTTAATATTCATTGTGAGACAACAACAAATGTTCATTATGAAATATTAAATTATGCTGATAATATAAAAGCAGATATCATCATAATGGGTACTAAAGGTGCAGGTAATCTCAAGGATATACTTATAGGTTCAACAGCTGAGAGAGTTGCAAGATTTTCTTCACGTCCCGTGCTGGTAATGCCATCAGCAATGAAAAAAACCCCGGGAAAAATAGTCTTCGCATCAGATTTCACAGATGAGGCATATGGTATATTCCCGTTTGTAAGAAACTTTGCAGAAATATTAAATGCGGAAATCCGCCTTTTGAAAGTTAATACAACACAGCAATTCAAACGAACACAGGACGACGTAATACTTATTAAAAATTTTCTTAAAAAATTCGGGAGTAAATATAAATGGGATATTTATAATGATTATATGAAAGAAGAAGGAATACTTAGCTTTGCAGAAGATATAAATGCCGACATGATCGCAATAGGAACTCATGGTAAAAAAGGACTTGCAAGATTTTTAAGACAGGACGTATCAGAGGGAGTAATAAGGCTTTCCAAGAAGCCTGTACTTATTGTTAATTTAAAGAAATATAAAAATAAAGCTGATATAATAAAATAATAAACTGTACCTATCAGCAACTTACAGCCGGTTTTAATACCGGCTTTTTTTATGACAATTATCATCTTACTTTATGTCTGAAATCATAGCACATGCTGACATAAAAATGTTATTTTTAACTAAAAAAGGAGGTTAAATGGAAAGAGTAAAAAACAAAGTAGCAATCGTAACAGGCGGAAGCCTGGGTATAGGTAAAGCAACATCAATATTGCTTGCTAAAGAAGGGGCAAAGGTTGCTGTAACCGATATACTAGACAAAGAAGGTGAGGAAACAGTAAATGAAATTCTCAGAAACGGAGGAATTGCAAAATACTGGCATATGGATATCTCAAAAGAGGAAGAAGTAAAAAAAGTTGTTGATGATATTGCTAGGGAGTTCGGTTATATAAATGTCCTTGTTAACAATGCAGCAATTGCCGGGGTAAATAAACCGGTGCATGAAATAACATCAGAAGAGTGGGACCGTGTAATGAACATAAACGTCAAAGGTGTGTTTTACTGTACAAAACATGTAATACCGTATATGAAAAAAGCTGGAGGAGGTAGTATAATTAACCTTTCTTCAATTTACGGGCTTATAAGCGCTAAAGACGTTCCACCTTACCATGCTTCCAAGGGAGCCGTAAGGTTAATGAGTAAAACGGATGCCTTATTTTATGCTGAAGATAAAATAAGGGTTAATTCAGTGCATCCGGGATACATATGGACACCTATGGTTGAAAACCATGCAAAGACTTTGGGAGATGTGGAAACAGTAAAGAAATCACTTGCTTCACTACATCCGATCGGGACTATTGGTGAACCTGACGATGTGGCTTATGGAATATTATACCTTGCTTCAGACGAATCCAAATTTGTTACCGGAAGTGAACTGGTTATAGACGGGGGATATACAGCAAGGTAAAAACCTTAAAAACAAAGGAGGTTAGAGAAATGCTTAACACAGCTTCACAGCACCTTCCCGCTGATTTTACAAGTTATCTCAAGCTTCCTTACAGAAAATATTTAGCTACAGGCCTCGCTGTAGCGGTTCTTGTACATCTAACAGTAATTGCACTGAATTATCTGTATATTCACCTTAAATCAGGAGCAGAAATAAAGCATGATGCTCCCGTTCAAAGGATAATAAACGTTACTTTATCAGACCTTGAACCTCCCCCGTCTCTTACTGAAGAGGAGATCCCTGTTGTAAAAGCTGAAGAATTATCAGCTCCTGTAAAGGATTTATCTGCACTTGAACCACAGCCTGTAGCCAAAGAAAAAGCAGACATCCAGACAATAAAAACACAAAAGGAGCTTGAAGAAATCAAAACACCTGTTTCAAGCACAGGCGATACAGGAAGATTTACTTTTACAGGTAACATAAAAGTTGAAGAGAGGAAGATTGAAGAAAAAATCATAAAAAAGGAACAACCCAGAGAGGAAAAGGAGAAAACAGTCTTCCAGTCTTTTGAAGTTGAAAAAGCACCTGAAGCAGTTAACCTGCAACAGGTGAGGGCAATGATATCATATCCGTCAATTGCAAGGGATGCGGGAATAGAAGGGAGAGTCAGCATAAAAGTTCTTGTTAACGAGGAAGGAAGAGTTATAAAAACCGGAAGTATAAGCGGTCCTGAAGTGTTCCACGAAGAAGTTAAGCAAAAGGTAACCTATCTTGAGTTCACTCCCGGACTCCAGAACGGAAGACCAGTGAAAGTCTGGGTAACAGTACCTTTTAATTTCAAACTAAATTAAACTGTGGCTCTTAAAATAACTGACATATGTAACAACTGCGGATTATGTGAAATAGTCTGTCCCTACGAAGCAATATATCCTAAAAAATACAACTGGAGAAGAATAGAAACCAAATATCTCAGCTTCTGTGAGGATAAGAGCTTTTATGATGATTTCTATTCAGATAAGCACTTCTATATAGTACCGCTTAAATGTACCGGATGCCGTGGGATTTATGATATGCCCAGATGCATCCAGATATGTCCGGTATCAGCGATTGAATATGAAGAAACTAACGGGGGAGATGATTGTTCAGAAAGGAAACAGCAGCTGGATAAACAACACCCCTGGAGAAGCTGGACTTAGAAAACCTAGTGGCAGATTATTTCATCTGAAACATTTTTATTTTTATATTCGGGACTGATATACGGAATCCCCAGATCAAGACCTCGGAGAATAAATAGTAAGGCTATTATAAATGTTATAGCCGGATAAAGCCGCCGCGGGACTATGTGTTTCATTTTCAGCTTTATAATTTTATATACAGCATTTACTCCAAGCATGGCAGGTATTGTTCCTAAACCGAAAGACAACATAAAGAGACCGCTGCTTGATGTATCACCAAGAGATAAAGAACCTGCTACTGCCAGATATACAAACGGACATGGCAGAAATCCGTTTAAAGAACCTAATATTAAATTTCTTGAAACACCTTTATGAGTCCTTATTACATAACCTGAAACCATAACTATTTTATTAAAACCTACAAAATTAATTACCTTATTCTTAAAAGCTTTAGGCATAAGAATAACCGTCAGTATAATCATACCGATAAATAAGGAAAGTGTTTGCTGTAATCCCCATATCTCCAGTCTTGAACCGAAAAATCCAAAGGAAAGTCCAAAAATAAAGTAAGTTAAAATCCTTCCTAAGTTATATATAAAACGCATAGTCAAATTACCTGAGCCTAATGCTATAGCAATAGGCCCGCACATACCTATGCAATGAAAACTTCCAAGAAATCCAAGCAAAAAACCACTGATCAATTCCATCACTGCAGGATAACTATTTCTTCCTGATAATACTCTCCTCCTGAACCAGACCAGTTGAATTTCAGCTTCCATAAACCTCTGGTGATTCCCGAGATGTCTATTCTCTGAACTAACTTCTCATCTGCTGAAATATTTAAATTAAAATCCGCAGAAGAATCAGATGGTCTGTAGAAAGTTATTACACCTCCGTCTGGTTTTATCGGATAAATTACATCGAGATATTTATTATCAGTCACCTCAAGCTTTATCTTCTCTTTCAGACTCATGGTATTTCTCATTTTTTCGATCTCCTTTTGGTAAATCAGAGTCTTTTCGTAGTAATTATCAGTTACCATGTCTATTTTCATTGCAACAGATCTGTAAACCATGAAAACAATCCCTGTAACAAAACTGAGGTAAGCCAGTAAAATACCTTTACCCCATGTCATTTTAAAAATTTTTTTCTTCATCTCGGTGCAAGAAAAGTTATATTAGAAAAATAATACTCTTCGCCGTTTTTCAAAAAAATAATTTCAACCGGCTCATTAAGTTTGGGAAGTAAATCCTTAGAGAAAAATATCAGAAACTTACTTTCAGTAACTTCATTGGGAGGAACTGATATTTTGTCACCTATGATCTTTATTTCTCCTCCGGGATTCTTCACCTTAAGCTCAAGCGAAACCTCTTCAAATGTTTTGTTTACTACTTTCATTGTATAAAGATTGCTTATTTTGTTATCCGGCTGTTCCTGATAAGTCATACCCGGAGCCCGAAGTAATGTTATATCAACAGGCATTCTGTTTACAAGCAGATACGTAAGGACTCCGGAAAGAATTACAAAAATTACAGTGTAGGCTTTTTCTCTGGCTGTGAATTTAAATTTAGTCCTGTTTTGAATCTGATTGAATGATGAATACCTTATAAGCCCTCTTGGCTTGTTAATTTTATCCATTACGCTATCACATGCGTCTATACATGCAGCGCAGTTGACACATTCAAGCTGTGTACCGTTCCTTATATCAATTCCCGTAGGACAGACTGCTGTACACAATCCGCAATCTATACAATCTCCGAGATTTCTTTCCTCATTCTTATGAAGCTTACCTCTGGGTTCACCTCTTACGAAATCATATGCTATCACAACCGAGTCCTTATCAAGTAGTACACTTTGAAGCCTTCCGTAAGGACATACATAAATACATGCATATTCCCTGAACCATGCAAAAATAAAGAACAAAAATACTGAAAAACCTCACATGGCAAGGAAGCCTCCAAGATGCTGTGTAACAGGCTCCGCAATTATCCTGAAAAGTCTATCCATGCCTACTACCCAGGCAAGCAAAGTATTTGAAATGAGAACAGATATTGCAAAGAAAATAGACCATTTAAGTAATTTCCTCATTAACTTATTAAATGTCCAGGGAGCCTGATTAAACTGTTTCTGTTTCTGATAATCACCTTCTATAAAATTCTCAATCTTTCTGAAAACCATTTCAAGGAAAACCGTCTGCGGACATGCCCATCCGCAGAATACTCTTCCGAATACTGAAGTGAACAATACTATGAAAACAATGAACGTTATTACTCCCAGAGCTAGTATGAAAAAATCATGTGTCCCGAATGCATTTCCGAAAATTATAAACTTCCTTTCGGGAATATTAAAAAGCATAAGCGGATGACCGTTTATTTTAATAAAAGGTACCAGCAAAAGAAAGCCTAACAATATATAACTGAAATATGTTCTGAACCTGTAATACCTGCCCGAAGGTTTCTTGGGATAAATAAATTTCCTTTTACCTTCAGCAGTAATTATGCCAAGTCTGTCCCTGAAGTCTGTTTGACTATCTTCTCTTTTTTCTGTCATAGATCATAACACCAAGCATTAAAACTACAAACACAAGAATTGCAGACAAAAAGCCCATACCAAGAACAGATGTACCATAAGATGATCGGCCCGATGCACCTGTAACCTTAACTGTTCCTTTCATATACGGATGAGGTGTACACATATACTTATATTCTCCTTCATCTTCAAATATGAATTCAAAACTTTCTCCGTGCCCCAACAAATTTGATGAAAATGCCTGAGGTCCTCCTTCGTATGAAACTACATTATGAATCCCGGCAAACTCCCCTTCCATGTATGTAAATACATCCTCATTTACCCATCTCACCTTAGTACCCTTAGCTATCTGAATAGACTTCGGATAATATGAATTACCTATTATTTTTACCAACACTTCTTCAGTTTCAGGGCCGTAAATCTCTACTGGATCAACATCACGGCTGCCTGGTTCAAAAGGAGAAATAATCCTTGTTACCTTCGATTTAAGAGATGCAAGCTCCTCTGGGGTTCTCACCGGACCATCTCCTAAAACAGTTACCGGTGTTGCAGCACTGTCATCACATACGAGTAAACCTATAGCACCTCTGTCTGTTGAACCTACAGCATGGGAAAGCATAAGATAAGCCCCTTCATCAGGAGGTACTCTGAACTCAACAACCCATGAATCTGTAGGCCCGGCTGTAACGCTCTGCCCTCCTATAAAAATATTATCCGGATGTCCCTGCCAGTAAGCATAATCCCAGATTATCCCTACAAGATGAAATGTTGAAAGCAGATTAGGTCCGATGTTTAGAAAATATATTCTGACATAGTCCCCAGGTTTGGCTTTAATAGGTTCTTCAACATATCTGAATATTTTGCCGTTAAAAACTGTGTATAAAGGTTTCCCTTCAATAGCATCCTTTCCGTTTGTATAAAATTCATGCTGATTTAAGTAAATTTCAACATCAGGTGGTTTGTTTAATATAGTTTCAAGTTTATATTTCTTCTTAGGCTTGACAACCATCATGCCGTATTGCCCGAAAATAACATGCATTGGTATTGCATGACCTCCCGGAGCACAGTGATACATATAAAC
>JAOADS010000110.1 GCA_026417195.1 Ignavibacteria bacterium
TTCCAGAACCGGTGAAACAAGATGGTATCAGACCATAAAAGTCCCGTTGTCAGCAGACGATAAAAAACAGGTTCTGGGTATTTCAACGGATATAACGGCAAGAAAACTGGCAGAAGAGATTACGCTGAAATCTCTCAGAGACAAGGAAAATCTTCTGAAAGAAATTCATCACAGAGTGAAGAATAATCTGCAGATAATAATCAGTCTTCTTAAACTGCAATCAAGATATATCTATGACAGCCGTGATGCTGAACTTTTTGCATACAGTAAGTCAAGAGTTGAAACACTTGCCCTTGTTCATGAAAAGCTATACAGAGACAGAAACATATTCATAATAGATATGAAGAGTTATCTGAATGATCTTATAGTGCATCGTATAAAATCCTATAACATGAATCATATTGAATACGAACTTTCAGTAAATGACGTAGAATGTAATATAGATAATGCAATACCTATTGGTTTGATTATTAATGAGATCGTTATCCATATTCTTACTAAAAGTTTTACTAAAGAATATCCGGGAATACTAAAGGTATTTGCCCGGAAAAATATGGAGAGCATTGATTTCCTTATATCCGATAACGGGAAGTCTGTAGGTGATGATTTCAATTCAGATTCTATGAGCATTCAACTCATAGAAGCGCTTCTAAAACAGTTAGACGGGAGAATATCATATGAGTTTGATAATGGAAATAAATTCAATATTGTTTTTAGAGAGATAAAATACAAAGAAAGGATATAAAAACTAAATGAAAATTATCAAAGCGATAGTTTTTTTTATTTTAACAGGCATTGTTTATTCGCAGTCAGCATTCCTGGAAATTTCGCTTTACGATGGCGGTGAGTTCAGAATTGTATTTGATAATCAGGAATTTTCCTGGGGTAACTACGCATCGTTTGACAACATTTCTGCGGGAGAACATTACATTAAGATAGAAAAAGAAGGTGTTAATGTGCCACCACAGGGGAACATCATATTTGAGGGTAAGGTTAAGATTCCTGCGGGTTCGGATAGCTATGCAGTGATAAACGAATATGGAGAATTTCTGATTTACAGGAAACTTCCATATATGAAAGACAGGATTGACTGTGAAACCCGGTCCCGAAGAAGGTGTGGCAGCGATACTAAAAAGGAAAGTGATAATAAACAATCTGAGATCTCAAATGATTGTCGCTATAAAGTGATTAAAAATGATGACTTTGATGCGTTGAGAAAATCAATCAATAACAGAAATTTTGAAAACACTAACATAGATATTCTTAAATCAGCTATAGATAAAAACTATTTCACATCTCAACAGATAAAAACCCTGTTAGGTTACTTTTCATCTGAAGATAACAGACTTGAGATTGCAAAGTATTCATATAAAAAGGTATGTGACAGGAATAATTTCAGTGTTGTATTTGAAGCTTTCAGTTTTGATTCCAGTATTAAAGAATTAAAGAACTACATTTCTGATAAATAATTATTATTTTTGTGTATGGAAGAAAATAAAATTAATTATCCCGAAACTTCTAAAAGTCTTCTCTTCTCTTTAGGTTTTCTTGCAATATATGTTATAATAGTGTTTATAGTTCTAATAGTTTTTTTCGGCATAGGTTTATAATATAGACAACAGCACCTAAATGAACTGGATAGAGATAGATACAGTAGAAAAACTTGAGGAAGCATATCTGGATTCTGATAAAGAGAGAGTTCTTCTGGTGAAATATAGTCCCGCATGTATTGTGAATTATCTTATGAAGTCTTTGCTTGAAAGGGAGTGGTGGAATGATGCAATGAGAATGAAGACTTATATAATTAACCCCAGAACTCAGAGAGAAATTTCAGATAAAATAGCATTTGACCTGGGAGTAAAACACGAGTCTCCCCAGGCTATAGTAATTGAAAACAGAAAAGCTGTTTATTCAGCATCGCATGGCAAAATGCTTGTAGCAAACCTTAAACAATTCGCTAACTGATGTCCCGCAGGCTTGAAATCCCCAAGATGTATAAACTTTTCATCGGAGGTAAATTTACCCGAACAGAATCCGAGAGATATATACAGATAAGATCTTACAAAGAAAATACCCACATTTGTAATGTATCCCGAGCTTCAAAAAAGGACCTGCGCAATGCAGTTAAATCAGCCAGAGAAACTTTAACTTTGTGGTCATCAAAAACAGCTTATGAAAGAGCTCAGATCCTTTACAGGCTCGCGGAGATGCTTGAGGGAAGAAAAAAACAATTTGCAGAGGAAATATCTCTTCTTACCGGCTTAATTGAAAATAAAGCTTTAAGTGAGGTGACTAGATCAATCGACAGAATAATTTACTATGCCGGATTTGCTGATAAGTGGGTTCATCTTGCAGGTACGGTTAATCCGGTACAGAATGGATATTTTAATTTTTCAATACCTGAGCCTACCGGAGTTGTAGGGATAATACTGCCAGATGAACCTTCTTTGCTTGCAGGTGTTACTAGGATATGTCCGGTAATAGCGTCCGGTAATACCTGTGTAGTGCTGACCAGTGAGAAATATCCCTTACCTATGCTTTCATTTTCAGAAGTGATTTCAACCAGTGATGTGCCCGGTGGAACTGTGAATATACTTACAGGTCTGAAGTCTGAGCTTATACCACATCTGGCTGGACACATGGATATAAATTCTATTGATTATTCTGATAATAATTTATCTTATAAAAAAAATATTCAGGAATTATGTGCAATCAACGTTAAAAGATTTATTCTTTCATCTTCAGATGACTGGAATGATGACCAAAAGCATGAGAATCTGAAAAATATAACTGATTTCACTGAAGTGAAAACTGTGTGGCACACTATGGGTATGTAGGTTCAGTCTGAATATGAGAGGTATATTTTTCCTGAATTTCCTCCAGTTTCTTTAGCACTTCATTATAGCTGTTTATCTTCATCAGCTCAGCTCTGTATCTGGATATTTCCGGAAGGTTTCTGAGATAACCGGAATAAAACTTTCTGAATTCAATTATACCTTTTATCTCTCCTTTATATCTGACGTTTAAGGCGAGATGTTCTTTCAGGACCTTTATTTTTTCTTCAATGAGGGGTTCGTTGTATTTCCCGGTTTGTAAAAAATCCTTTGACTGTTTAAATATCCATGGATTAAAAATTGCTCCCTGTCCGATCATCACAGCATCAGGCTGATAGGTTTCAAATACAAACTTTACATCTTGAGGGCACTGAATACCTCCATTTAAAATTACTGGTATTTTCACACCGGCTTCTTTAATTTTCTTTATCCAAGTCCAGTCCGCTTCACCTTTATTTCCCTGACTTCTGAGTCTACAGTGAACCGTTAATGCCTTAATGCCTATATCCTCCAGCATTTTTGCAACATCAACAATCACTATAGTGTCTGCATCCCAGCCGAGACGTGTTTTAAGAGTAACGGGAAGGTTTGTATTAGACATAACTGCCTGAGCGATTCTTTTCATTTTCGGGAGGTCTCTGAGAAGTCCAGCTCCAGCACCTCTCAAAGCAACATTTTTTACCCAGCAACCACAGTTGATGTCAATAAAGTCCGGGCCTGCAGATTCACATATTTTCGCTGACTCAGCCATTGATTCCTCAATCCCACCATATATCTGAATTGCTATAGGTCTTTCCTCTTCATAAAAAAATAGCTTCTCTTTTGCCTTTCTTGCATCTCTTATCAGCCCTTCGGATGAAATAAACTCAGTGTAAACAACATCAGCTCCGAGTCTTTTGCATATTAATCTGAATGGAGGTTCTGTTACATCTTCCATCGGTGCAAGTAATATTTTACCTCTGAAGTCTGGTAACATTTTGAAAATTAATTTATGCCGATAAATTTAAGTCCGTTATATACTAACAAGGCTGAGACATATGCCAAAAATGAGTAGAGAAGAATCTGAAAAAGCGGAATTTTCCATGAAGCTGTTTCTTTTCTGCTTACAGCTACTGTGGAAAGACATTGCATGGCAAACATAAAGTAAATTATCAGAGATATAACAGATGCAGTGGTGAACAGAGGAGTTCCCTCAGAATTTTTAGCCTCTTTCATTGATTGAAGAATAGAACTTTGAAAATTCTCTTCATCTTCAGTGTTTTCGGTTATGCTAAATGTAATAGCCATTGCACTGACAAATACCTCTCTTGCAGCAAATGCTGATATAAGAGCTACTCCAACTCTCCAGTCCCACCCAAGTGGTCTGAGTATTGGTTCCAATACAGTTTTCCCTATCATAGCTGCATAGGAATTATTCAGTCTTGAAGACTCAATTGCAATTTCATCATTCTGATTATTCCCCGACAGCTGAGGTCTTGTTTCAGGGAAATAAGTCAAAGCCCATAGAACTATTGATATTATTATAATCACAGGACCTGCCTGTTTTATATACAAGCCGGCTTTATAGTATGCTGACTTAAGTATATTTTTCAAAACAGGTAACCTGTAAGGCGGAAGCTCCAGCATGAAAGTGGATTTCTCAGTATTTCTACGAAACTTACTTATTATACCGGCTACTAAAGAACTTATTATAAGGCTGAGTAAATATAAAGCACCAAGAGCCAGACCTGGTATCCATGGATTCCCCGGTGGTGTAAGATATGCCAGCAAGAGTGCATAGACCGGAAGCCTTGCAGAACAACTCATAAGTGGAATTATCATTATTGTTAAAAGCCTTTCCCTTCTGTTTGAAATTGTCCTTGCAGCCATAATGGCAGGTATGGCACAGGCATACCCTGAAAGCATGGGTATAAACGAACGACCGTTTAATCCAAGTTTGGAAAGAGGTTTGTCAATAAGCATGGCAGCACGTGCAAGATAACCGGTATCTTCAAGAAGTCCGAGCAATATGAATAATATCATAATCTGCGGAACGAAAATCATAACAGCTCCGAGACCAGTAATTATACCTTCACTGATAAGGTCTGAATACCATTTGTTCTCAGGTAAATAATTAGATACTGTTTCAGCAACGAGACTGAAAAAATTATCAACTATATCCATTAAAGGCTGTGCTATCCAGAATATAGAAGTGAATATAAGCCCCATTGATATTATAAAAATCAGTGTGCCCAAAACCGGATGCAAAACATATTTATCAATTTTTAATGAATTACGGTCAGGTTCACGATGAAGGTTGCCAAATAGTTTCCTGTTAAGTTCGTCAATGTCACGCTTGTTCTTGAAAGGTTCAAGGACTTCTATTTCAGTTTCCTCAGTAAAATCATAAATTCTGGATATTTCATCTTCGGCTGGTATTAAAGGCTTGTGAACATACTGTTCGGGTTTTCTGTTAAATTCAGAAACTACAGCTTGTATGAGTTCATTAAGTCCGGTTTTTTCCGAAGCATTTATTTTCACAACAGGGCAACCTATGATATTTTCAAGAATTTCAGAGTTGACTGACAGGTCCTTGCGTTGAAGGATATCATTCATAGTGAGTGCAACAACGGTTCTGAATCCAGAGTCAACGATTTGCTTAACAAGAAACAGTTGTCTTGAAAGTTGTGTTACATCGCATGTTACTATTACTGCGTCCGGAGTTCCGAATTTCGGATGATTGAATAATCCTTCAATTGCAATCTGCTCGTCAATTGAAGAAGGGTTAAGACTGATTATGCCCGGTGTATCAAGAATTTCAGCTTCTGAATTGTATTTTTCAGATAATTGCCCTGATGAATATTCAACTGTTGAACCGGGATAATTTGAAGTTTTATAGTTTGCACCTGTCAGAGCATTGAACAGAGTTGTCTTACCGGAATTAGGCATTCCAACAAGTGCAATAACAGGTAGCTTTTTTTCAACTATTAATTCCTCTTCCTGGAGTTCTTTATTTTTCATTTATTTTCTGAAATCTTTATGCATTCCGCTTCGTTTCTTCTTAATGCAATGATAGTTCCGCGTATCGAAACGGCAAGAGGGTCTCTGAAAGGAGATTTGGCAATTACTTTTACTTTCTGTCCGGGTGTGAAACCAAGTTCCATAAGTCTCAGGCAGTGACAATGAATGTCTATACAATCATCGCCCACAGATGATATGACGGCTGTTTCACCAATATTCATGTCTTTTACTGATTTCATTTAAGACCAAATATGTCTGATATTTAAAAAACTTACAATGAATAATAAAAAACCCCTCTTTAAAGAGGGGTGTGAATTTCTCTACAATAAGCTTGAATTTACTTGACTATTATCATCTTACGACTTTGCCTGAATTCACCTGCTTCAAGAGTGTATATGTATAGGCCGCTTGGGATGTGTGTTGCATCAAGTTCAATATTGTAATATCCCTCAGTTTTCAGTTCATTATCTATTAGTGTTGTTACAAGCCTGCCTGTAATGTCATAAACTTTGAGGGTAACGTTAGACATCTTTGGTATTCCGTATCGGATTGTAGTAACTGGATTAAACGGATTCGGAAAATTCTGGGATAATGTAAATTCAACTGGAGTGCTATGCTGTGTGATACCAACAGAAAGATCTATAGTGAAATTAGTATTTGAAATATCAAAGAAAATATTTCCTACTGCCTCGACCTTTATTCTTGCCTGATTATTATTAATAGCTGGCAAATTAACAAATTCAATTCCGTCATTCGGAGTATTGGATTTCAATGTTATAGGCCAGTTATATCCTCCGTCTGTTGAAAGTAGAATATTAACGTTTGCACAGTTTACAGGAGCGACGTTTGTTCCTGCAACATTCCATTGTATGTGCTGACCTCCGCCAATGGTAACGGGTGTATTCGGGAATGTTACAAGGAACGGACCGCTGTTAGCATCAATATTTATCGGAGTCATAAGGGCTGTTCCTACTCCTCCGCCTCCGGCACGATTATCCCTCACTGTAAGCCTGAAGGTGAGAATTCTCGAATATGCGGGGAAGAATTCTCCCACTGCAGTTGTATTGTTCAGAAGATTTTGTAATCTCGGAAATATTCTTGTGGGACTTGAAGTTGCAGTCCATGACCTGAAAGTAGGTGCAGTGCCTGTAGGATTGTTCCACGGACAGGCAGGTCCTAGATCCCATTCTTCCCAGCAATAGAAAAGCGGATCATTATTTGGATCTGAAGCAGAACCGGTCAATAAAAAGGGAGTTTGTTTAGGAATATACTGACCACCTGAGGGGACATTAACTGAAGGATCGGAATTGCCTGTCGGAGATGTCTGGGCACAACTTGTTGATGTCATACGGGTTCTAATTTCTTGGATACTAATGTAATGGAAGTAAGCGTCACTGTTTGGCTGTAAATTATCTGAACCACATATACCTGCATATCCCTGTATGGTTGATGCACTTCCGGGTTCATAAGCTGCAGAAGCAACTCTGCCGCCTCCGCAACCGGTGCCGTTATATTTGTGATTGCCTCCAAACTGATGACCCATTTCGTGGGCTACGTAATCT
>JAOADS010000111.1 GCA_026417195.1 Ignavibacteria bacterium
AGCGCAGACGCAAATTCCGGGAGCGCAGACATAAATTCCCGGAGCGCAGACGTAATTTCCCGGAGAGCAGAGGCTATTTTTAAGAACTCAGAGGCTATTTTTTCAGAAATATGGCTTATGATCTTTTAAAAACTGTAAATGTATTTTTTTATATTTTAAATGTTTTCAGAATTGTTTTTTTTGTTTTAAATAATATTTCTTATAATTTTTCAGATTTAATAATATTTTTCTGGAATCTGCTTTAGTGTTTTGTGTAGTTCATAATTAATGAGATGAAATTGTTTTTATTTTTTTTTCAGGTGGCGGCATTTTTACATGAGGTAAAATTATCTGAATTTATAGTTTCAGGAATTATGATTAGCTTTGCAAAAAAAAATATATGGCAAAAATCAGATTATGGGAGATCTGTCACGGACGTTCGGGTGATAAGGGTGATGCGGCGAATATCGGACTTATTGCTTACAGGAAAGAGGATTATGAGCTTATCAGGGGGAAAGTTACGGCAGATGTTGTGAAGGAATATTTCAGGGGGATATGTTTCGGTGAGGTTGAGCGTTATGAGCTTCCGAACATTAATGCTTTGAACTTTGTTCTTCATAATACGCTTGGCGGCGGCGGAACGGTCTCTCTTAAAAACGATGCTCAGGGTAAAACTCTTGCTTCAGCTCTTTTGATGATGGAAATAGAAATTTAATTTATAAAATATGTTTGAATATCAGAAAAGTAAATTAAAAGAGTTGAACTCACGTATAGAAGATCTCGGGAGGTTTCTTTGAAGTTGACGGGAAGATATCTGAGATAAATAAACTTCAGGCGGAATCTCTGAAGGAAAATTTCTGGGATGATAATGTTACGGCTCAGAAAGTTTTGCAGAAGATTAATGAACTGACTGAATGGGTTGAGTTATGGAAGGACTTAAAAAATAAATTTTCAGATACGGAATCACTTATCAGGCTTGCAGAGGAAGAAGAGGATGAAAGCGCTGAAACGGAGATAGATAAAGACTTGAGTCAGCTTGAATCTGATATATCTGATCTGGAGTTCAGAACCATGTTGAATGATAAGGACGATGAAAGAGATGCAATACTTACCATAAACTCCGGTGCAGGCGGAACCGAAGCTCAGGACTGGGCAGAGATGCTGCTCAGAATGTATACAAGATATGCTGAGAAACAGGGATTCAGCTGGAAGATAACAGATCTGACTGAAGGAGACGGAGCCGGTATAAAAAGTGCTGCTGTTGAAATAAGCGGTAAATATGCATACGGATATCTCAAGGCTGAAAACGGAGTTCACCGCCTTGTGAGAATTTCGCCTTTTGATTCCAATAAACGCAGACATACTTCATTTGCTGCAGTATTTGTTTACCCGGTGGTTGAAGATAATATTGAAGTTGAAATAAATCCCGCTGATCTGAAAATTGATACATACAGAAGCGGAGGTGCAGGAGGTCAGAACGTGAACAAGGTGGAAACTGCAGTGAGGATAACGCATATTCCTACGGGTATAGTTGTACAATGCCAGAACGAACGTTCACAGCATCAGAACCGTGCAAATGCAATGAAGATGCTGAAGTCTAAACTCTATCAGCTTGAAAAAGAAAAAGAACAGAAGAAGTTAAACGAGATGGAAAGTTCAAAAAAGAAAATAGAATGGGGAAGTCAGATCAGATCATATGTTTTCCATCCGTATAACATGGTTAAAGATCACAGGACAGATTTCGAAACAAGTAACGTTCAGGCTGTTATGGACGGTGATATTCAGGATTTTATAAAAAGCTATCTCATAGCCTGTAAGTAAACTCTGATGTTTGGTTTTAAATTAGCACTTCGTTTCCTCCGCTCAAGAAAACAGTCCGGATTTATTTCATTCATAACCCTCATCTCAGTTACCGGAATAGCCATAGGAGTTGCTTCGCTTATAATAACAATTGCAGTCTTAAACGGTTTCGAAAAGGAAATAACCGCTAAAGCTGTCTCACTTTCTTCACACATTCAGCTCACATCTTTCAGCACAGGAGGTATAACTGATTACATAAAGGTGATCTCTGAGCTGAAAAATCCTGAGTTCGGTATAAAAGAAATCCAGCCATACGTTCAGAAAGAAGCAGTTATAAAGTTCCGTGACCAGACTGAAGGGATTATAACCAAGGGCGTGAGGAACGAGGACAGTATATTCGCAGGAAGAAGGAAAATACTTTCCGGAACTTCAGAACTTAATGATACATCTGTGATCCTCGGCAATAAACTTGCAAGGAAGTTAGGTATCGAAACCGGCGATAAGGTTTTCATCATAGCTGTAAGCGGTCTGCCTTCAGCTGATAACACACCGGATATTAAAAAATTTACAGTAAGCGCAATATATGAATCGGGACTGAAGGAATATGACGATGTTCTTGTCTATATAAATATGGAAACTGCCCAGAAGCTTTTCCGTACGGGCTCAAATATAACAGGTATGGAAATCTTTCTTAATGATATAGACAAAATTAATAAAACAACTTCCCTTATCAGACAGAAAATTGATTACCCTGATAATAACGCAAGAAGTGTGTATCAGTTATATAAAGGACTTTTTACCTGGATAGAACTTCAGAAAGAACCTATACCTGTTGTTCTCGGACTGATCGTCATAGTAGCTGCAGTTAACATCACAGGCTTTCTGCTTATGCTTGTGCTTGAGAAAACTGAAACTATCGGAATACTTAAAACCATGGGTGCAAGAAATTCAGATATAGTCAGTCTTTTCTTTTTTCAGGGTATGATTATATCGCTCACAGGTATCATTGCCGGAAATATACTGGGATACGGATTATGTCTCATTCAGCTTGAGTCTGAACTTATAAAAATTCCGGAAATATATTATATGACACGAGTTCCGCTTCAGATGGATTTCCGTTCAGGTGCTCTGGTTACTTTTTCAGCTCTTCTGCTCAGTGTCATAGTTGTCATCATTCCGTCCTGGCTTGCCTCAAGACTTAATCCGGTAAACTGCATAAGATTTAAATGAGTTTTACCAGAGATAAGGAATTCATAAGGAAGATGTTTGATGAGATATCTCCTTCCTATGACAGACTGAACAGAATCCTCAGCGGTTTTCAGGACAGAAGATGGAGAAAGAAAGCAGTTGATCTTTTAATGTCTGAGGTAAACGATAAACCACGCATACTTGATCTCGCATCAGGTACCGGTGATCTCAGTATTGAACTTCTCAGACTCAAACCTTCAGAAATTTATTCAGCTGACATATCGGAGAAAATGCTCGGGATCTGCAGAAAGAAAATTAACTATCCTTCCCATAAGACAGTTGTTGCAGATTCATCAGAACTTCCTTTTGAAGATAACTTTTTCGATGTCTGTGCAGTGTCATTCGGAATAAGGAATTTCACTGATCTCAACAAGAGTCTTTCGGAAATCCTGCGTGTGCTTAAGACGGGAGGAAGGTTTCTTGTAACAGAGTTTTTCAGACCACTGGAGAATAATCTGACGAGACGTTTGTTTATGTTTTACTTCAGTAATGTTTTACCGTTTATCGGTAATAAAATCTCCGGAAGCAGCTACGCATACGATTACCTCAGTGATTCCGTAAATAATTTTCTCACGGTAAGCGATTTCTGCCGGATTACAGAAGATATTGGCTTCACTGAAATTAAAATACATAAAAACTTTCTTGACTTCGTATGTACTATATCTTGCAGGAAAAAATAATTTGACAGTTAAGAAATCTATTTTTAAATTGCATCAACATTAAAACATCTAACAATATGAAATATATAAAAACTTTACTTGTTATATCTATCTTATCTCTGCCATTTCTCGGCTCTGACTGTGATGATGTTATTAATAACATCTCAACACCGACTGATATCTCGGGAACTTGGAACCTGAATTTCAGTATGGGGAATCTAAATGACGTATGCCCGGGTGAAACTGTTCAGTTTCAGTCCAACGGAGTTGCAGTGCTCACCTGTCCCGGAAGAAGTCCGGTCAACAGAACCTACACTGTAAGCGGAAACACATTAACCTACACTGAAACTAATGTTAAATATTCCGTAACACTTGAAAACAATAATCAGAATATGACGCTTACCGGAATTAATGTCAACCGTGTTTTGTATTACAGTAAACAAATCTCAGCTTCTTCGTTGAAACCGGATGTGAAAGATAATAACTCGTTTTCCAATTCATCTGAAATTAAAAAATCTAATAAATAAACAGCTATGAAAAATTATTTTTATAAATCAATTCTTCTTGTTATTCCCCTTAGTCTGATAGTGATAATTTTTTCTGCATTTGAGTCTGAACAGACGAGCCTGCCAGCCGGATATAAAGATAAAGACCATATAAACGCATCAGCAGAACTGATTAAATCCAAAAGGAACGTTTTTAATTTTAAGTCCTTCAGTCTTTTCTCTGAGGCTTCTGAACCGGATCTTCATGCTTTAAATACATTTGTAAGCAAATCATCTTTTCTCAGACTTGAGAGAAATGAACTGGATAAGTTCAATACCTCAAGACCGGATAATATTCTGTTCAGGCTTGATTATTCAGGTAAAGTCATTGAACTTGAACTTACAAGAGTTGATCTGATACCTGATGGTTTCAGAATTGAGAAAATAAACGGATCAGAAAGAACCTATGAACCATACAGCGGCGGACTGTATTATCAGGGCATAATGAAAGGGAATGAAAATTCATTTGCCACGTTAAGCGTTTTCCCGAACAGTGTATTTGGTATGATTTATACCGATGAAGGTAACTATGTGCTTGGAAGCATAAAAGATGAAAATAAAAACCTTACGGATAAATATATGCTTTATAATGACAGGGATATTCTGATAAATTCCGGTTTTCAGTGTTCAACAAGGGAAGATTTATACAGACTGTCTTCTGATAATCCAGCCGGGAATTCATTTCAGGTATTTACAACCCAGCCGATAGAAAAGTATTTCGTATGTGATTACAGAATGTATTTGGATAACGGAAGCAGCGCCCAGAACGTAGCAAACTTCGTTTCTGCAATGTTCCTCAATGTCAGAACTCTTTACCAGAACGAACAGATACCTGTTGCACTAGCACCTTTTCTGAGTGTTTATACAAGTCAGGATCCTTACATGAACATTAATGACTCTTACGGTATTCTGAATCTGTTCGGAGGTAATACACAGAATAATTTCCAGGGAGATTTAGCCCATCTTCTTTCTACCAGAAATGCACAGCTCGGCGGAATTGCCTGGATAAGAGTTCTTTGCCAGTCATATGTTTACTTCCCGCCTCCGGATGATGCACACTTCGGTCGCTTTGCATTCAGTAACATAGAGAACAGTTACCTGCCATATCCCCAGTATTCCTGGACTGTGGAAGTTGTAACTCATGAAGCAGGTCATAACATAGGCTCTCGCCATACTCATTCCTGCACCTGGCCTACGGTAAGCGGCCAGATAGATTCCTGTGTTTCAATTCAGGGAGAAAGTTGTGTTCAGACAACACGTCCCAATAACAACGGAACTATAATGAGTTACTGTCACCTTAACGGGGGTATAAATTTCCTGCGTGGATTCGGTCCGCTTCCGGGAGATACAATAAGACTCAGATACAGTCAGGCACATTGTATAGATTCAGCCCTTAATTCATCTGAAATACCTGTAAGTTTTCTGCTTTTACAGAATTATCCGAATCCGTTCAATCCGTCCACAACTATAAGATTTGGTCTGCCGGAGGAAGGATACGTCAGTCTCAGGGTATATGACGTAACCGGCAGGGAAGTAGCTGAACTGATAAATGACAGATATTACAATGCAGGTACTTTCTCTTATATCTTCAATGTAAATGAGTTTAATTTATCATCTGGTGTTTATTTCTACAGATTAGATGTAACACGAGAAAACAAAAAAGTTTATACACTGAAATTAGGAAAATGGCTTTTATAAAATAAAGTTCAATTTATTTAAATAAATATGGCATTCAAATCAAATATCAGATTAATTTTGTTTATTGTTTTCCCGGTTCTCTTTACTGCCTGTTCCGGCTCCGATTCTGAAAAAAGCATATATCTTAAGAAAGGAGATTATTCTTATACACTGACTGACAGTACAGGCAGAACATTAGCTGATGGTACAATAAAAATTACAGTAATATCCGAAGATAAAACCATGACACCGGCTACTCACAGGTTAAACGGCAGTTACACGGTTAAGCGGTACGTTGACGATAATGATACGAATTTCATCGGTATAACAACCTTGCGCGGCGGTTCTCTTGAAGGTTGGTGGAATAATAATTCCAAAACAGTTAATATTAACTTAAATCCTATGATTGCGGATGCTAATGTTTACCTTAGTGCAGAAGTGAATAAAAGCGGTAATATGAAAGGCTCATGGATCTTCTCAGCTTTCAGGAATACGAGAAAGGGAGAAGGGGGCTTTTTTAACGCGACAAGGATTAAATAATTTATAACATTATGTTTGCATTCCTCTCAGCACCTACTGAGAGGAATTTTATTTTTACACCCAGAAAGTCTGATATAAAACTCAGGTATTTTCTGCACTCTGCCGGAAGCTCTTTGAACTTCCTTATATCTGATATGTCTGACTTCCAGCCCTGAAATGTTTCATATTCCGGTTTAACCTTCCTGAGATCGCTTTCGTCACATTCTGAATAACTGATTTTTCTTCCATTAAGCCGGTAAGCTGTGCAGATTTTTATATTCTTTAAACCGGTAAGGATATCAAGTTTGGTGATTACAATTTCAGATACACTGTTAATTCTGCATGAAAACTTTACAGCTTCAAGGTCAAGCCAGCCTATTCTTCTTGGTCTTCCCGTCGTTGTTCCGAACTCTGCGCCTCTTTCACGTATTTCCTCAGCAAGTTTACCTTTTAATTCAGTAGGGAAGGGACCTTCTCCGACTCTTGAGGTGAAAGCCTTCACTACACCGATGACCTTCTTAACCTGATTCAGTGGTATTCCAGCTCCGGCATTTGCAGCGCCCATCAATGTATTAGATGCAGTTGAATAGGGATATGGTGACCAGTCGAGATCAAGCATTACACCATGAGCACCTTCAAGTAAAAGTTTCTTTTTAGTTACTTCATCACAAAGAAAAAATGTGTCTTTTATGTATGGCAATAAATCTTTTCTTTGTTCTTTCAGTTTGTTTAATAATAGAGAAACGTTCAGAGGTTTAACATTAAGTGCCTTTAAAATCCTGTTCTTAACATTTGCATTGAAACTAAATTTTACTTTAAAGGATTCCCAGTCTTTCAGTTCACCGATTCTTATTC
>JAOADS010000112.1 GCA_026417195.1 Ignavibacteria bacterium
GTATTAATCCAGCCAGGAGTTCAAGACTTTCCGTTATACGGGGACCTGATCGGTTGAAATAAGAATTTCCGTCTGTGATATATACTTTTTTGTTCCTCACCGCTTTCAGTTCCTCCCATCCAGTTTCGGAGGTGAGTAAGTTCAGGTCTTTTTCAGTCTGTGATAATTTAAATCCGCATGGAGCTATGATAATTACGTCAGGGTCTGATTTTACAAGTTCACTGAATTCTATAATATGTGACTTCTTTCCAGATTCACCGAAAAGGGGAATTCCGCCGGCTATTTCAATAAGTTCCGGCATCCAGTTTGAGCCTATGAATATGGGTTTAATCCATTCTATGAACGCAACGCGGGGTTTGTTTTTTAAAGAAGCAGTTCTCTGCCTTACTTCTTCTATCTTTGATTTCATTTTATCAATGACTGTTTCGGGATTTCTTTTTATTGCAGAGGCTATTCTTCTAATATCTTCAAATATTTCCTGAAGAGAAGCTGGGTTCAGAGAAACTATTTCCACGTTCATATTTACCAGATCTGATATTGCGTTACATACATCAGAAAAGGAAACTGCACAGACTTCACACTGATGCTGTGTTATTATTACATCTGGTTTGAGTGAGCTGAGCAATTCTGTTTTTACGTTGTAAATAGATAAAGCTTTGATGAGCCTTTCTTGAACCTGCATGTGTATAATGTCCGACCGTGCCATATGATCAATACGGCTTTCGGTTAAAACGGGAAGATGTCTGATAGAGTCCGGATAGTCACATTCATGGGAGATTCCTGCAAGTTCAGATTCTGCTCCTAATGTAACTGCGATTTCAGTTCCGCTTGAAAGAAGTGATGCTATTTTCACTAAAGTTTACCTTTTTTCAGATCTTTTGAAACAGATGTAATTATTTTAAGCAGTGATTTCGTATATTTCCAGACAGACTTTTCCTTTATGATAATTCCTTCGCTCTTGTGCATCCAGTCATCAGATTCTTCTGTCTCCGGATGAGGTTTTGCCGGCAGACAGAATGAGAAACAGTTCAAATCATGTTCATCATATTCCCAGGATTCATCTATCTCGGCTTTATCATCATTTACAAATTTAATTTTCTCGTCGTCTAAAATCCGGCGACAGTATTTTTTGAATTCTTTCCGTGATTTGAAGAGTCCGTTTTTTATAAAATAGTTTTCAATTGTATATGGATATTTATAATATTTATCAACTGTTACGTCCATAACTATAACAAGTCCTAGGTTGTTTCGAAGGTTATCGATACTTTTAATGTAGTTCATAGTTTCCCTTGCACCTTCAGAGTCTTCTTCTTCTCTGCCTGTGAAAGTAATTAGAACATTTGGTGGTAATTTCCCTGATTTAATTAGATATATTAAAACAGCATTACATATACTGTTATCGAACGTACCGATTATCTGTTTTTTATTAAAGTCGCTTAGGAAATATTCAGGATATTCTTCATCAATATGACTTGAGACAAGAATAAATGGTTCAGTCTGGTCGAAATCTTTATGTGAGTATAAAAGAAATTGATTTCCCTGATTTATAAGCAAGTATTGACCAGCTAAAGTATCTTTTATCTTCAACACCTTTTCCTGTTCTGAGAATATGCCATTATTTTTACAGGAACAGTTAATTACTTTCAGAATTTCTTTGATTTTGGTTATCATGCTATTTCCTGCATAATTTATGGTTTTCAGAAATTGTTCAGATGTGTTTTTTTCAGAGTTTTTATGTTATACAAAAGTAAATTACAAAATTCTGAGTTACAATTATCTAAATTAGTTTGTTTTTTTGAGATTTCCCCATATACCCAGAAATGATTAGCTAAATACATTTTTATTTCAATTAATGTTTATAATCTTTCTGTTATGAATTTCCCTGAGGGATATAACAGCAAGCTTTCAGAGATGCTCGAGGAGGCAACGAGGATCTGGTACAATGAACCTCAGAAAGCCCTTGAGATATCCAATTATGTTTATATAAGTTCACTTAAATCTGCTGACGAAAGAAATGAATCCAGAGCATTATATTGCATGGGTGTCTGTAATGAGATGATGTGTAATTATCCCAAGGCTATCCATTTTTTATCTGAAGCAATAAAGCTTGCAACTAAATTAAATGAAAAGAAAATAATTGCTGACTCACTGAACTGTATAGGGATAATAAATGACAATATAAGCAATTATTCCAGTTCACTCAGAGCTTATCTTAAAGCACTGAAAATCTATGAGGAGCTTGATTTAAAACGGAATAAATCAATCGTACTTTCAAACATCGGACTTGTTTATACCAATATTCATGATTACAGAAATGCCCTTAAGTTTTATTCACAGGCTTTGGAGATTGCCGAAGATGAGCAGGATGAAGAGTCTGTTTTAATAACCAGCATTAACATAGGACTTACTCACTTCTTACTTGGTAACAACTCAGACGCTATGAAATTTCTCACTGAAGCCCTGTTACTTGCTGAAAAAAGGAAGGACGATTTAAGAAAATCAATATCTCTGGATCATATGGTTGATGTAAAAATGTCTCAGGGTCATTATTCAGAAGCGTATTTTCTTCTTGAGGAAAGCAGGTCAATTAAAGTGCGCCTGAATGACAAAAAAGGTCTGGTTAAGATATATTTTATCTTTGGTCAGATTAATTTAAAGGAAGGTAAAGTTCAGGAAGCTTTGAACAATACACTTGAGGCTTTAAGAATATCGGAAGAGATAGGGCTGAAAAAATCTGTATTTGAAATTCATAAAATGCTTTCCGAGATATATGAGAAGGTAGGTGATACCTCAAAGTCACTTCATCACCTTAAATTTGCATATAAGAAAGAAATTGAATATCTCAAGGAAAAGTCTGAGGAGAAAGCCAGAAACCTTGCTACGCAGATTGAAATCGAACAGGCACAGAAGGAAGCTGAAATTCAGAGATTGAGAAATGTGGAACTGGCAAATGCCTTAGAGGAAGTTAAGGCACTGAACCTTTCACTTCAGGAGCTGAATGAGGAAAAGAATGAGTTTATGAGCATAGCTGTCCACGATCTTAAAAATCCCCTGCAAAACATTCTTTCATCTGCAAGGCTGCTGAAAAGACAGGCAGAGGTAACGAATACTGAACTCATAGATAATATAATAAGCCAGACTGACAGAATGTTTAATCTGATAAAGAGGCTTCTCGATCATCAGTCTATTGAAGAAGGAAACATTAACATAAAGGTTTCGGAATTTGATAACTGTAGCTTTATATCTGAGGTTTCAAATGTTTTTTCGGATACAGCATCAGCAAAGAATATTGAACTGATATGCGACTGCAGGGAGAAAGTTCGTCTTAAAACAGACAGGGAGATACTCTTTCAGATTATTCAGAATCTTGTTTCAAACTCCCTGAAGTTTTCACCTTCAGGAAAGAAGGTCTTCGTAAGGACTTACAGTTCAGGTGAACATGTGATGTTTGAAGTTGAGGACGAGGGACCCGGGTTCAGCGAGGAAGATAAAAACAAGGTTTTTAAAAAATTTGCCAGACTTTCAGCCCGACCTACCGGCGGAGAACATTCAACCGGACTTGGACTTTCTGCCGTTAAAAAACTCTGTGAACTTATAAACGCTGATATAGAACTTGAGTCAGAGCAATATAAAGGAGCTACATTTATAATAAAGCTACCACTTTCTGCATAATACATTCCTACTAACGTATTTCGTTATTCCAAATCTCCTATAAAAATCTAATTTAGCAGTATGGAAAATACTCTGGTGAAAAAAGAGATACGGAAATTATTTGATGACTTCCCGAAAGTAAGGTTTAAAAATCCTTCACTTGCACTTGCAATATCTGATAAGGCTCTCAAGCTTTCCAGAGAAATAGAAGATCAGGAATATGAAGCCAGATCACTTGTATATCTTGCTGTCTGCCACATATATCTTTCAAACTATACAAATGCTCTGGATTTCCTTAACCAGGCACTGAAGATTGCGAAAAGTAAAAACCTCAGGGATGTTGAAGGCGAGATTTATAACTGTTTCGGGGTTATTAACGAAAATTATTCCAATTACTCTGATTGTCTGGATTATTATTTCAGGGCTCTTAAGATATTTAAGGAGATTGAAGATAATGAATATATGTGCATGGTGCTTACAAACATAACCGGTGTTTATTTTATAACTGGTGACAGGGATAATGCGGTAAAATATTCTGAACTTGCCCACAGGTCTATAATTGAACGAATGCCTCATGCCCACACACTTTACATACGCAGTCTCATAAACCTCGGAGAAGCTTGGCTACAGACGGGCGATATGGAAAAAGCACTGCGCTACTTTAATGAAGCAATGAATTTATCTGAAAAACATGAAGATCGTTTTCATCTTTCAGACAGTCTTTATGCGATCGGGGAAGTAAATCGTCGTGAGAAAAATATATCGGAAGCATTCAATCTTTTTTCCCGTGCCAGGAAAATCAAAGAAGAACTGAACCACCCTCTCGGAGTACTTAGAAGTAATATTGCTATAGCGAAATGTTACAAGGAGTCCGGAGATATTGAAACAGCATTATATGTTTTACAACGGCTCCTTCCTGATGCTGAACGGCTTGGCTATAAGATGGAAGAAATTGAGATATATAAACTTGTTTCCGAGATTACATCAAAAACAGGGACAAAGGAAAGATTTATAAGATATTTTACTATTTATAAGGAAAAGGAAACGGAATATTTTAAAGAGCAGTATCACAACAAAGCGATAATGACGGGTCTGCTTCACGAGATGAATATGAACGATTCATCTGTACAAGAGAAGCAAAGTGAAATAGGAGTTTTAAAGGAATCAATGGCAGAATCACTGAAAAAAATTCATTCAGTATCGGAGGAACTCTTGTCAAGTAACGGATCATCTGGTTCACTTAATGAAAAAATTTTACTTATTAAAAAAGAATCAGAATATCTGATGAAATTTTTAGGAGTTCCGTGATGAACAATAAAAAAATACCAGTAGAAAAAATTTCAGAATTTGAAAATCTTTTAAAAACCGGTAATGAGTTACAGAACTCCAAGCCATCGAAGGCTATTGAATATTTTCTGAATGCGGTAGAAATTGCAAGAGCTTATGAGGATGAAGTCAGATTAAAGGAAGCACTGTTTGAAGCGGGAGTTACCTACCATAATCTCGGTAATCACTTAGAATCGCTGAAAACATTCAGGGAAGTTTTGTCTCTTTCATGCGTTAATGATGATCTGAAATTCAAATCAAATCTGCTGAGATGCACAGCTGTTCAGTTTATCAGGACCTCAAGAATTGATGAGGCTTTAAATTACCTTTATGAAAGCCGTAAAACAGCAGAAGAATGTTCTTTTGACGAAAGTATTCATATGGTGGAATCTACATTTACTTCCATATATCTGCAGCTTAAAATGTATGACAAGGCACTTGAGCATCAGTATAAAAGTCTTGAGATAGCTGAAAAGCTGAACATACCTGGTGTGAAAGGATATACTTATTTGGGGCTTGGCTCATGCTATTATCAGCTTAAAGATTACTCAAATTCGGAGAAATTCCTGGAAAAGGTTTTTGAAGATTCCAATAATTGTTTTACTTCAGTAAATACATATTACTATCTTTCATTGTTAAATCTTGCTCAGGGAAGACTTGATAAATCTTTTGAATATGCTGAAAAGGGCTATCAGTTAGCTTCAGATAATGAAATAAAAGATTTCAAAGCACTTTGTCTTGGGCTTAAAGGCAGAGTTATTCTCGAAAAAGGGGAAGCTGCTCTTGCCATTTCTTTAATGAAAGAAGCTATTCAGATAGCTGAAAAGCTTGAGAATAAAAACGCCTTTTTCTCGCTTTACAGAGACCTTATCAATGCATATGCAAAAATTAATGATTATGAGAATCAGCTGAAAGTATATGAAAAACTCTATACTACTCACACAGAATATCTTGAGAAACAGCTTAGGCTGAAAATCAATCAGCTGAATGCTGAACATCAAATAGAACTAGCACAAAGAAATGAGGAATTACAGAAATTAAAAAATGTTGAACTGAAGAGTGCTCTGGAAAATGTCAACAGGCTTAACAGAGAGCTTGGGAGAATCAACCAGGAAAAAAATGATTTTATGGCAGTAGCAGTTCATGATTTAAAGAATCCTCTGCAGAACATACTTTCAACAGCCAGGCTTATAAAAGCCACCTCTGATCCTTCGGAGAAGAATTCCCTTTCAGATAATATTATTTACCAGACTGACAGAATGTTTAACCTTATAAGAAAGCTTCTGGATTACAATGCGATAGAACAGGGAAAAATTAAAATAACCAACAGGATTTTCAGTACAGAAAGTTTAAGCAGGGAAATAATCAACGACTTTAAAGTAGCAGCTGAGAAAAAGAACATTGATATAGAATACTACGGCAGTCCGGATGATTGCTATGTTAATACTGACTATGATATATTGTATAATATAATAAGTAACATAATGTCCAATGCATTGAAATTCAGTCCTCCGGGTAAAACAGTTAGATTTGAGACTTTTATGAAAGACGATACCGTCTGTTTTATGATTGAAGACGAAGGACCTGGTTTCACGAAGGAAGATATGCAGAAAGTATTCAGAAAATTTTCACGTCTCTCAGCACAACCTACCGGAGGAGAAGCATCAACCGGGCTCGGGTTATCTATTGCAAAGAAACTTGCTGAGCTGATAGATGCTGATATACATCTTGAAAACAGAATTCAAGAGAGTGGGGCAAAGCTTACGGTTGTAATGAAAGCAGTTAAACTAAAAACAGTTTGTAAAGAAGATAAATTAGCCTGTTAAAATAAAATAAAAGTTATGATTTATAACATAAGTAAAATAAACACTAAATTAATCGTACTGCTTCTCATTAATCTTGCAGGATGTGAAACTCCTCAGGATCTCAACCGACCCGGAGATAAATTAGACGGTTACGTAACCCATCTTGACACAGCTTTGGTTTTCAACGGAGGATATTACTCTATATCTGTTTTTTCAGCAGACAGTATCAATCCTTTCAACAGAGTACCTTTAATATGTGATTCGCTTGCGATGACCAGAAGACCGGGTGGCTATGTGTATGAGACCTTACACAGTATGGACGGAATACCTCCGGGCAGATATTACAT
>JAOADS010000113.1 GCA_026417195.1 Ignavibacteria bacterium
GTATTACAGTGGGCGTATAGGTACCATAATATCCATATCCTATGTATGTTTTATATAACTTGTTTTCCGAAGCGAGTTGTTTCAGATGTATCAGCAATTCCTGTTCAGTGTAAACTTTTCCTAAATTCAGTTCTTTTTCAAGAAGTATTTTATCCGGAACGGTTTCTCTGATAAGTTCATCAAGAGTTCCTGCTCCTGTTACTTTTAACATTTCAGATACCTGTCTGTCATCAGGACCAATGTGCCTGCGGGAAAATTTAATCACTTTTATTTTGGTTTAAATTAAAGGAATGTTATTGATGAATTTCAGTGAGCTTTCTTTTTCTTTTTTAATCCCATGTTTTCTATGATTTCCAGATTGTTAAGGGCATTGCTTGCAGCTTCCTGCTCAGCCTGTTTTTTTGTTCTGCCTTTACCTATTCCAAGTGCTCTTCCTGCTATCTGAACCTCTACAGTAAAGAGTTTGTTATGTTCGGGTCCTTCCTGATTGATTACCTTATATTCAGGAATGTAATCTGTATTTGCCTGAACATATTCCAGCAGTTTGCTTTTGTAATTCTCATCAAACTGATTTAGCCACTTTACATCCAGTTTCTTGAATATCTGATTATTAAGAAATTCCTTTGCAGCCTCATAGCCCCTGTCTAAAAATATAGCTCCTACCAGTGCTTCATATGCGTCTGAGAGTATTGTATCGTAACCATCTTCAATTGACTTAAGAGCTGTCGGAGCTGCAAGAAGATAATTCTGCAATTTTATTTCTTTTGCCCTTTCAGCAAGGAAACGCTGATTAACAAGCACTGAACGGTATTTTGTAAGATCACCTTCTTCAGACTGGGGGAAGTTTTTATAAAGATATTCAGCAACTATTGCATCCAGTATAGCATCTCCCAGATATTCAAGTCTTTCATTAGAGGTAAGCTGAACTCCGTTTGATGACTTAGATTTAAGGAAAGATCTGTGAGTTAAAGCGTTAACAAAGAAGTTTTTATGAATAATATGATAATCTATATTTTCCTGAAATGATTTGAAATCAAATGAAGCAACTATGGAATTTAAATCACTTTCAGTTTTACGGATTTTTATGAAAGGGACAAATCTTTTTATAGTTTTTAGAACTCCAAACATTTCCTATTCAATAAATTTTCTGAATATCAGGGCTGTATTGTGTCCTCCGAAACCAGAGTTATCACACATTACTGAATTAATCTCTTTATAAAGAGCTTTGTTGGGAACGTAATTCAGATCAAGACCTTCATCCGGTGTTTCATAATTGATAGTAGGCGGTACTACTGAATTAACTATAGTTAGAACAGATGCGATTGATTCTATTGCTCCTGCTGCTCCCAGTAAATGCCCGATCATGGATTTGATGGAATGTACAGGTATTTTATAGGCATGTTCTCCGAAAACATTTTTAATGGCAGCTGTTTCATTTTTATCATTATAATAGGTTGACGTTCCGTGTGCATTTACACAGTCTATTTCTTCAGGTTTCATATTGGCATCTTTTAGGGCAATTCTCATAGCTTCTGCAACACCCTGTCCTTCGGGTGCCGGCTCAGTTATATGATGAGCATCAGCTGTTAATCCTATCCCTGCTACTTCAGCATAGATTTTTGCACCTCTTGCTTTTGCAGATTCAAGTTCTTCCAGTATCATGGTAGCAGCTCCCTCACCCATTACAAAGCCATCTCTGTCTTTGTCAAACGGTCTTGAAGCCTTTTCAGGTTCGTCGTTTCTTGTTGAAAGAGCCTTCATAGCATTGAAACCACCAACACCCATAGGGCATATAACAGCTTCTGAACCACCGGTTACCATAATATCTGCATCTCCTCTCTGAATAAGCATAACAGAATCTGCAATTGAGTGAGCCGAAGTTGTGCATGCAGATATGGTTGCATAGTTTGGACCTTTAAGCCCGTAACGCATTGATATTCTACCGGCAGCAATATCAGCTATAAGCATTGGTATAAAGAAAGGACTGATACGATCAGGGTTACCTCCTTTATCATAAAGCTTTCTCATTTCCCTGTCATATGTCCACATTCCTCCGATTCCAGAGCCGTAAACAACTCCTATACGGTAAGGATCATATTTAGAGAAGTCTAACCCTGAATCTTTAACTGCCATATCACTTGCGGCTATAGCATATTGAGTGAAAGGATCAACGCGGGCAGCAAGTTTTTTGTCCATGTAGTCAAGAGGGTTGAAGTTTTTTACCTCACAGGCGAATTTAGTATCAAAATGCTCTGTGTCAAAATAAGTAATAGGGGCAGCACCGCTTCTACCTGAAATCAGATTATTCCAGAATTCATCAACGGTGTTACCTATTGGAGAAATTACACCAAGTCCCGTTACTACAACCCTTTTTCTTGACATAAGAAAAGAGATTTTAATTAGCTGCAGGTAACTTGGATTTTACATATTCAATAGCGATACCAACAGTTTGTATTTTTTCCTGGTCTTCCTCAGGAATTGTGATGCCGAACCTGTTTTCTAGTTCCATTATAAGTTCTACTGTATCCAGAGAATCGGCACCGAGGTCATTTATAAAGGAAGCTTCAGGTGTTATCTTGGATTCTTCAACTCCAAGTTTTTCCATAATTGCTTCTTTAATTTGGGTTTCTACATCTACAGACATTTTTTGTCCTCCTGTTTTGAAATTTTTGAATTAAATGCAAAAATACTAATAAAATAACAAATTTTAAAGTACCTCTGTATCTGTTGTTTTTAAATATTTCAGTGTCATATAATCTACGGGACGAAATCCTTTGGAATGTGTTTAAATTTTAAATATAATTGCAAAATGAAAAATTTAATTTCTTTATTTCTTATGCTTTTGTCGTTTAGGATTTTATCTCAGGAGTTTATGTATGCAGTTGCTTCAGAACCCACACCAGTTCTTAATACTCCCAATTTCAGAGATATTTTTGGAGGAGATGACGGGAAATCGGTGAAAACAGATAAGGAGGGACTAATTAGGGAACTTGAATTTATAGCTTTTCCCGGTACAGTTTTCGAGCTTTTAGGCGAGTATGATTACGGAAGTTATAAGATTTTCAAGGTTATAACAGATGAGTATCCTTACGACGTGGATTTATATATTGACAGCAGGTTTGTAGAATTGAAAAAAGAAAAACCTCCTTCAAGAGAAATCAGATTACCTTCGCTTAAAAATATATATGAGTTTCTGGACATTGTGACCGGAAACCCTTATTGCTGGGGTGGAAACTATAACAAAGGTATCTCAAAGCTGATTGAGCTTTATGCATTATCCGATAACTTAAGCCAATATCAGAAACAACTCTGGAGGCTTGAAGGTTGTGACTGTTCGGGACTGATGTATGAAGCTACTAACGGATATACTCCGAGAAATACAAGTAAAATGGTTTATTTCGGAGAAGGTGTCGATATAGAGGGATTAACCGCTGCGGAAATTAAAGACCGATTAAAACCTCTTGATATGATAGTATGGTCAGGCCATGTTATTTACGTTTATGATCAAAATACTGCTATACAAAGCAGTCTTTCATTGGGAGGTGTTGTGAAAACTGATTTGCTTGAAACCCTGAAGGATGTAATGAAGACCTATAGACCAGTTAACGATTATTCATCTTCAAAAGGGAAAAGGTTTGTTGTGAGAAGGTGGTATAAATGATTATTGCCTTGCAGCAGCCTTATCAAGCCTGTTCATTATTGCAAGCCCTATGCCAGTCCTCTGAACTTTCTGAACGTAAATTTTTTTAAATCCTTCTCTGTCACATTCACGGAAAAATGAAAAGAGACTTGAAGCATAATCCTCAGGTGATTTACAGATTTTAATTTTTCTGAATGACGCATCAGGTTTATTAAGTCCAATATATGCTGAATTTTCATTATCAGCTGCTAATTTTCTGTTTTCAGTGTTCCAGAAAATTACTTTTGCTTCAGGTGAATAGTGGCGGTATTTCATTCCGGGGCTTTTGATCTTACTGCTTTTATTAACCAGGGTTATTTCAGGAATAATTCTCTGCAGTTCTTCCAGAGTGATTTTCCCCGGTCTTAATAAGACCGGAGGTTCAACTGAACAATCTACAACTGTTGATTCAATTCCATATTTAACCTCCGGACCTTTCAATATGCATGGAATCCTACCTTTGAAATCGTTTTGTACATGTTCCCAGGTTACAGATGAGGGTTTACCAGATATGTTAGCCGAGGGTGCAGCTATCGGAACGCCGCATTTTTTTATGAATTCCCTTGTAAATTTCATAGACGGCATACGTATAGCTACTGTGTTTAGTCCAGCTGTAACCAGATGAGGTACCAAATCATTTTTTTCCAGTATAACAGTAACAGGTCCCGGAAAGAATTTCTTTATTATTCTGTAAGCACTTTCTGTAATTTCACGAACAAGTAGCCTGATTTGGGATTTCGTATGAATGTGAACGATAAGTGGATTGTCTGATGCTCTGCCCTTGACTTTGAAAATTTTCATTACCGCCTTTTCATTAAAACAATCTGCACCGAGACCATAAACAGTTTCCGTAGGGAATGCAACTGTTTCTCCTTTTCTGATAAAGGAGGCTGCTTTTAAAACTGACGTAGTTACTATAGTTTTCACACACAAAGATAACTTTTGTCTTAATATATTTGAATACCTAATTAACCTTTACACTTAAGCTTTAAATTATTATTTTTGAAAGTATTCATTGCCCGATGGTGTAATTGGCAACACGTCTGACTCTGGATCAGAAGAGTCCAGGTTCGACCCCTGGTCGGGCAACAAATCTTATCTGAATACCTGATCCATCAATAAATCTAATACCTGTTATAGTTGCAGGTGTAATAAACATGGCTTTAGGTGCATTGTGGTATTCTCCATACGTTATGGGGAAATTGTGGCTTCGTTCAATGAAAAGAACTCAGGAGGAATTTAAACAGGAATCTAACGGGGCTAAGATGGGTATGATCTATGTTTTAAATACAATTGCATCTCTTGTATTTGCCTATGTCCTGGCTCACATTGTAAAGTTTGCGGGTATTACATCATTTACAGCAGGAGCAACTGCAGGTTTCTGGGTCTGGCTTGGGTTTGTTGTAACAACGGTTCTTCCCGGATACCTTTATGAATCACGTCCCAAAATGCTTTATCTTATTTTCATAATTTATCAGCTTATATCTATAGTCCTTATGGGCGGGCTGATTGCTGTGTGGTCATAACCTTAAATCAGTTACTCCGGAATTAAGCACTTCCTTTATGTAATCATCTTTATAAGATTTCCTCAGCGAAATTTTATAATCTGTAGCCTTCATGTTTACATAGGTTCTTAAAATAAGGAAATATAAAATAGAAGCAGATATAACTAATGCCACTATGGCACTTGTTCCTTCGGAGAGTAACAGGTAACAAATCGCAACTATCATCAATATTAATATTATAACAGTCTTTTTAAAAATTTTATTAAATAATAACTCCCTGAAATTAAAAACTTTTCTCTTTATTATTTGATCATGAATGCCCATGGCTTCTTCAGCTCTGTATTTCTGCAACGCATATTCCTCCGGGTCAAGAGTCAACAGTTTAGACAGAAAACTGTTTATTAATTGATTAAAAACTTCCGTTTCAGGTTTTACTTTTTGTTTTTTTAAATGATGGATAATGACATCATTTATCTTTATAAGTAAACTTTTGTCTTCCGAGCCGAAAGTCTCAAAAACAAGAAGTAGAAAAGCCGTGTGTTCTGGAGAGTAGTCTTTTGAATCAGCTCCTGTAAGTTTAGCGATAATTTCTTTCTTAATATAACTTCTGTTATCATTATCAGCTAAATCATAAGCTTTTTTAGCATAATACAATCCTTCATTCATCAGGTTAATATTACCGTAAGACTGAGAAAACAGACAAACTGATTTAGCCCATAGAGCCATAACGTTATCTGCGTCAATTTCAAGTATTCTGTTTGCATATTCCAAAGCTTCTGTATAGTTCATTGTCTTTATGGCATCTTCTGTCATTTTAAGAAGGTTTCCGATTGTATTTTTCCTAATATCGTTTATCAGTATTCTGCTTCCGCAAAAAGTACATTCAACATCGTAACCGGAGTCAGAATAATTCAGATCACCTCCGCATGACGGACATATAACTTTTATTAATTTCATTTCAAATCAAAGATAATAAAATAAGTCACTAAAATGTATATCATAGTGTGATAGTAATCTATGCTTTTTAGTGCATAGGGAATTCAGAGAAGATAGCTTTGATGCTTAAATTTTCTATTATTTTGAAAAGTAAAATAACTATTTAGGTTATTGATACCTCCACTGTTTTTCCTTAGTATAGCTAACGCTATGAAACATCTATTCAATTTCATTTTATTCAGCTTAATAATATTATTTTTCGCTTACTATTCTAGTTCAGTCAGCAAAGTAATTTACGATAACAGAAATCCAGTGATTTGGTTTCAGCATGATGATTTTGCAGATACAAACAATGACAGTATAAATGAATTCGTAAGGGATATGTTAACGCGTTGGGAAGAATCGAGTGTTCAGCAATGGACCAGAGCATTAGGTAATACAGATGTATATTCTTTTCACGAAAATCTCTTGAAAGTAGGGACACCTCAAGGAATGGGTGCAAAGTTTTTGGAGCTGCTTCGTAGGTATTTCAATGATTACAGTTCGCCGGATGATAGCCTTTACGCTAGATATTTGAGATTAATTTTGCCGGTACTTCACAGGCATAGTATTGATATAGTAATACATACGGTCGGCTCTAAAGGAGATTTCGTTCCATGGGATATGTGGGGTAAAACATCTAACGGAAGTGATACATTGTTCAGGGCTGAGGATAAGGGTTTAAGGCTCGTTAAGAAAACCATAAGCCAGATAAACAGGGTATGCGGACAGTTATTTTCAGATGGGTATAAAGTCAGAAAAGTGAAGTTGCAAAGTGTGCTTTCAGGTATCTGGCAACGCGGGATTAAGAACAATGTTTATTGCGCATTGGAATATATGAAAGGAGTGCAGGCTGTTTATCCAGAAATAGAATTTTACCTCGGTGATGCTCTTTTACAGAGGCGGGATTATAATAACTCTCTTAATTGGCGTAACGCTTACGATACTTTATAC
>JAOADS010000114.1 GCA_026417195.1 Ignavibacteria bacterium
ACCGAATACAGAGCGATTCTGGGGTCGGCAAGCCAGGGTCGAGTGAGTGTTTCCAAACCAACCGTTTTCAGAAAATTATTGATGACCCTACTACTGAGGAAGAAACTATGCAGATTTTGAATAACATCAAACACAAGTATGAAGAACACCATAACGTAAAATACTCAGATAAGGCTATAGAAGCTTCAGTTAAATTAAGTTCAAGATATATAACAGACAGGTATCTTCCGGACAAGGCAATAGATGTTATGGACGAGGCTGGTTCAAGAGTTCATCTTGCAAATATAGTTGTTCCTGATAACATTTTAGAGCTTGAAAACCAGATTCAGGAAATTAAAAATAAAAAGAATCAGGTAGTTAAAAGCCAGAACTTTGAAGAAGCTGCAAAATTAAGAGATGAGGAAAAAAGATTACTTGCTGAGCTGGAACAGGCGAAACTGGATTGGGAGGTTAAGTCTCAGAGTATAGTTCACGAAGTTACTGAAGAAAACGTTGCGGATGTTGTTTCAATGATGACCGGAATTCCTGTCAACAGGGTTGCACAGTCAGAAAGCGAAAAGCTTGTGAAAATGGAAGATGAACTTAAAAAATATATCATAGGACAGGACGAAGCAATAGTTAAGCTATCAAAAGCTATAAGGAGAACAAGAGCAGGTCTGAAGGATCCGAACAGACCCATAGGTTCATTTATTTTTACAGGTCCTACAGGTGTGGGGAAAACAGAAATGGCTAAGGTTCTTGCAAGATTTCTCTTTGACAGTGAAGAAAATCTTATCCGCATAGATATGAGTGAATACATGGAGAAGTTTAACGTTTCCCGTCTGGTGGGAGCTCCTCCGGGATATGTGGGATATGAGGAAGGAGGACAGCTTACTGAAAAAGTCAGACGTAAACCATATTCTGTGGTTTTGCTTGATGAAATTGAAAAAGCACACCCTGATATATTTAATATACTGCTTCAGGTGCTGGATGAAGGTATGTTGACAGACAGTCTTGGCAGAAGAGTTGATTTTAAAAATACCATACTCATCATGACTTCAAATATAGGCACAAGGGATATTAAATCTATCGGCTCTATGGGATTTAGCAGTCCTGATGAGAATAAACATGATAAGATGAAAAGTCAGATAGAGGAATCTGTGAAAAAGGTGTTCAGCCCGGAATTTCTTAACAGAATAGACGATGTTATTACTTTCAGGCAGCTTTCAAAGGAAGATATATTTAAAATAATAGATATTTCCACAGCAGAACTTCTGAAACGCATATCCTCACTTGGTATAAAGTTCAGATTTGATGATAGTGCAAAAGAGTTTTTAGCTGAAAAAGGTTATGATCCGAAATATGGTGCAAGACCTTTGAGAAGGGCAATACAGAAATATGTTGAAGATCCGGTTTCTGAAGAAGTTTTGAAAGGCTCTTTCAAAGAGGGTTCCGACATACTTGTTACCAAGAGTGAAAATTCAGATGAACTTCGTTTTGAGGATATGTCTGGAAAGAAAAGCGAGAAGCTTGAGACTGAGTCTTTAAGTAAATAGTTTTGGTTTCTATAATTTTCAACAACCCGTCTTATTGTAGGCGGGTTTTTTATTGATAAAAGTATTTAACTGTTATTTCATCACAAAGAGAATATCCTGATATTGTCAGCTTGAATTCATTTTCACTTATTTTGGCATAACCTTTCTGGGTTAGTTCTTCAATTGGCTTATTAAACTTATTTCTGAAATCAAATCCGAATTTACTTCTGAACCTTTTAAAATCCAGTCCGGAGCTTCTAAGTCTCAAAAATATGTATTCGTTTAATGAGGTTTTTTCATCAATGAATTCCATGAAATCTACCGCTTTTTCACCTTTTGAGATTTTATCAATGTATTTTGTAATGCTCTTGACGTTTGCAAACCGTGTTTTGTTGAGGTACGAAGATGCAGAAGGTCCGAAACCGACATATTCTTCTGAGTTCCAGTATTTCAAATTGTGTCTGCATCTGAAACCAGGTAGTGCAAAGTTAGAGATTTCATAATGCTCAAAGCCAGAGTCTGTTAGGAAATCAGAAGTGAATCTGTAATGCATGCTTTCAGTTTCTTCTGATTCAGGTCTAATTCTGCCTGTGGTTTTCATCTTGTATAGAGGAGTTCCTTTTTCATATGTAAGTGTATAGGCTGAAATGTGTTGTATATTAAGGCTTAATGCTTTCTCCAGATTATATTTCCACGTGTTAAGTGTCTGACCGGGTAATGAAGAAATCAGGTCTATGTTGATATTACTGAAGCCTGCTTCCTGTGCTTCTATGACTGATCTTTCAGCTTCCTGTGAGTTGTGAATTCTTGTCAGGAAACGAAGTTCTTTATCACTGAATGACTGGATTCCGAAGCTTAGTCTGTTTACGGGAAGTTTTTTTATGTCATACAGCTTCTGTTTTGACACGGTACCCGGATTACACTCTATTGTTACTTCGCTGTCAGATGAAATATTCAGAGATTTAAACAGCTGATTGAATATTTGAGATAATTCACTGACTGTTAACAGAGAAGGTGTTCCACCGCCGAAGAAAATTGTATCAAACTTCTTGTTCTTAAGTTCGTCTGAAGAGAGTTTTATTTCATTAAGCAGGGAAGTAATGAACTTCTCTCTCAGAGTATCACCGGTGACAGAATAGAAATCACAATAAATACATTTTGTCTCGCAAAACGGTATGTGTAAATATATCCCGCTCATTTTATCTGATGGGTTTGCCTATTCTTTCCCACCTTATGGATGCCAGTAACCTTAATGGCTGGGAGAAGGGAATCTCTGAATTCCATGAGAAATATGTGAACCAAGCTTTACCTACTATTAACTCACGCTTCACAAATCCCCAGAAGCGACTGTCCAGTGAGTTGTTTCTGTTGTCGCCCATCATGAAATAATAGTTATTTTCCACTGTGTATTTATTTGTTTCAACTCCATCTATGAATATTCTTCCATCCTGTTTCAATTCTATTTTATGGCCTTCACGTTTTATAAATGTGTCCCATTCGGCGAAATTTGAGGAATTGAGTTCCAGAACATCTCCTTTTTTCGGGACTCTTAAAGGTCCGTAATTATCTTCATTCCATGGCTTGCCTTTAGGGAATATCAGAGGGTTAGGATTTTTCTGTATGGGTTTACCGAGTATTCCTTTTTCAGGGAGAGGGAATACTTCTCCGTTGACGTAAACCACCTGATCTCTGATTTCAATCACATCACCCGGTTCACCTATGATTCTTTTAAGATACTGAACTTTCTGGGAAGGTTCCACCTCCTCTCTGTAACCCGGAAATTCAAAGTTAACTATATCATTTCTTTTTGGTTCACGGATGGCAGGTAACTGAATGTAAGGCAGTTTTATTTCAGTAAAAGGTATGAACCTCGGAGTTGAACCACCGAAGAGAAACTGATTAAAAAACATTTTGTCTCCGATTAATATAGTGTTCAGCATAGAACCTGTGGGGGTACTGTAACCCTGTATGAAAAATGACTGAATAAACAAAACCACAACGAGAGTTACAAGAAGTGAGCCTAAACTTCTTGCTTTGTCTTCCAGAGTAGAGGGTTTTTTCTTTTTATGTGATTTCATATCTTAAGTTTTTTAATTAATTATTTTTCCTATTCTCTCCCATCGTATTGATGAAATTAATTCTCCTAGTTTTGAAAATGGAATGTTTGGATTCCATGACCAATATATCAGCAATGCTTCCCCTATAATGTTTTCCTCAGACAAAAAACCCCAGTAACGGCTGTCAGAGCTGTTGTTTCTGTTATCACCTAAAACGAAATAGTAATTTTTCTTTACTGTGTAATAACTTGTTTCCTTTTCATCTATAAAAATACGTCTGTCTGCTGACAGGCGGATACTGTGTCCTTCATTTGTAATAATGTTTTTCCATGTCTCAATATTTTCAGGTGTTATCAATAATTCGTCTCCTTTTTTAGGGATATATAAAGGTCCGTAGTTATCTTCATTCCAGCCTGATCCTTCGGGAAATATTCCTTTTAAAGGTAGTTGCTGCACCGGAACTTCACTGATTTTGGCATCAGGAGGTGATGGGATTTTTTCAGAATTAACAAATACGTTTCTGTCTATAATATGAATGGTGTCTCCGGGTAAAGCCACTATGCGTTTGATATAGTTTACAATTTCTTTCGGATTATTTCTCTCATTCAGATTACTGAAATCAAAAATAACAATATCACCTGTTTTAGGTTTACTTATGGCTGGCAGTCGTAAGTAAGGTAACCTGAGATCAGTAAACGGCACATATCGGGGTGTGGAGGCTCCGTAGATAAATTTATTTACAAGCAGAAAGTCTCCTGTTAAAAGAGTATTCTCCATAGAGCCGGTAGGGATTCTGTAAGCTTCTATTATGAAGACCTTCAGAAATATTGCTGCGATACCTGCAAAAAGTAATGCATCAAAATATTCCCTAAGCTTAATAATAAAAGTTTTTTTAGCTTGGGTGGCTTTGTTATTCAGTGTTTCGGTACTTTCTTTTTCCGTATTTATCTGATGAATGTCCATTAATCTATTGCAAGCACTGCTAGGAATGCTTCCTGAGGTAGTTCCACTGAACCAATCTGTTTCATTCTTTTTTTTCCCTCTTTCTGTTTCTCAAGCAATTTCCTTTTCCTTGTTATGTCACCACCATAACATTTTGCAAGGACATTTTTTCTCATTGCCTTTA
This sequence comes from Ignavibacteria bacterium, assembly GCA_026417195.1. GTDB lineage: Bacteria > Bacteroidota > Ignavibacteria > Tepidaquicellales > OLB5 > JAOADS01. The sequence continues at coordinate 4,698 of JAOADS010000114.1, forward strand.
CAGTTTCGCGGGCTATAACCTTTGAGCCTATTGCTGCCTGTATAACTATTTCAAACATCTGACGAGGTATGAGTTCCTTTAGTTTTGAACAGATTTTTCTTCCCAGTTCATAGGCTTTTGAACGGTGTACTATAGATGATAAAGCATCAACAGGTTCTCCGTTTAGTAAAATATCAAGTTTTATCAGATCAGATTCCCTGTAATCAACGAATTCATAATCAAGGGATGCATAGCCTTTGGAAAGAGATTTGAGCTTATCGTGGAAATCAAATATTATTTCAGAAAGAGGGAATTCAAAAAGAAGGTCTGCTTTACTTTCACTAAGGTAATTTGTTGAAACAAATATCCCACGCCTTTCATTTGCAAGTTTCATTATGCTGCCTATATACTCCGACGGAGTGATAATCTGTGCCCTGATATAAGGTTCCTCTATATGTTCTATGTTTCCTGCCGGAGGCATCTGTGAAGGGTTGTCAACATTAATTACCTCCCCGCTGGTTTTATAAACTTTATATTCTACATTTGGAACAGTGGTTACTATAGACTGCCCGTATTCCCTTTCAAGCCTCTCCTGAGTTATTTCCATATGTAGTAATCCTAAAAATCCACATCTGAATCCAAATCCTAAAGCTGAGGAAGTTTCAGGCTCAAATATCAGCGATGCATCATTGGTTTTTAGTTTTGTGAGTGCTTCCCTTAAATCCTCAAAGTCATCACTTGAAGACGGATAAATTCCGGAAAATACCATAGGTTTTACTTTTTTATAGCCCCCAAGTGGTTCAGGTGCAGGGTCTTTAACATTTATCACTGTGTCGCCAACCAGAAGCTCACTTGCAGTTTTAATACCGGTAACAAGATAGCCAACGTCTCCTGATTTAAGTGAATTAGTTTTGATCCTGTTCATTTTAAGAATCCCTACTTCTTCAGCGTCAGTTTCAATTCCGGTAGCAAAAAACCTGATTTTGTCACCAGTTCTCAATGTTCCGTCAAATACCCTGACATATACGATTATTCCTCTGTATGAATCAAATGTTGAATCAAAAACCAGTGCCCTTAAGGGTTTGTCAATATTTATTTGAGGCGGAGGAATCCTTTTTACTATAGCTTCAAGAATTTCCTCAATACCTATGCCGGATTTTGCACTGGCTTTAATTATATCTTCCTCTCCGCATCCGAGAAGTTCAATGATTTGCTTAGTAACTGTCGGTATGTCTGAACCGGGCAGATCAACTTTATTGATAACCGGTATAATTTTGAGATTAGCGTCAATTGCAAGATAAAGATTGCTAACTGTCTGTGCCTCAACTCCCTGTGAGGCATCTACAACAAGTATTGCGCCCTCACAAGCTGCAAGCGAACGTGATACTTCATATGTGAAATCAACGTGTCCGGGTGTGTCTATAAGGTTTAAAATATACTGCTCTCCGTCTTTTGAGTTATATTTCAGCTGGATTGCATGTAGTTTAATTGTGATGCCTCTTTCTTGCTCCAGCTCCATATCGTCAAGCACCTGTTTGCTCATTTCCCGCTGGGCTATTGTGCCGGTATATTCAAGAAACCTGTCTGCAAGTGTTGACTTACCGTGATCTATATGTGCAATTATACAGAAATTTCTTATTCTGTTCATGAAATGACCAGTGAAAATAAAATAAGTAGCAATTTAACCAGGAAAGTGAAATTCTGTTAAACCGCTACTTAAGAATACGGAAGTTATAAAAACTTTTACTGAGCCGGTTTATCTGCTTTTCTTGATTGTCTTATAGACTGAATTTCGTTTCTCATCTCCTGACATTTCTTGCGGATTTCGTTTAAAGCCTTTCTTAATCTTGTTCCGGCGGAATTTTGTCCTTTAGCATAGAACTTTTCAAGGTCTTTACCCATGTCATCAAGCATCTGTCTGATTTCGTTGATTTTTTCCATTGTTTTCTCCTTTTTTCTGTCTTTATTGAGACAGGTTAAGTTTTAAAATGGTTAATTTAAAATTACTTTACATAGCTGAAGTAGTGTTTACATATGGAATGTCAAAAATAGTTTTTATCCCCCATAAGGTGAATGCCAAACCCAGGATTATCAGCGTACCTAATATAGAAATGGATTGCCACTGTTTTAGTTTATAATCTCTGAATATTCCCCAGACTCCGTTTAAACCGTGATACATACCTAAAACCAGGAAAGTAAGATCAAAAACCCTGTACCAGTTGCTTTGCATTCTTGCTAAAACTGCATCATATGTATGTCCGGATTCAGGATTATAATGCATCAGTATGTAATGGCCTATCATCATTACTACAAGTATTAAACCTGAAATCCTCTGAAATAC
>JAOADS010000115.1 GCA_026417195.1 Ignavibacteria bacterium
TAATAAGCCATAGCCATTGCATCTTCTATTCTGCCCGGGCCTGAATTGTAAGCTGCAAGTGCAAGTTTTATTCTGTTTGTATCACCAGCACCATGGTATCTCCCTACAAGCATGGCGAAATAATAAATTCCAGCCCTGAGATTATTTTCAGGTGAACGATGATCTTCCAGCATAAGAGTTTTTTCAAGCATGGAACCGGTGCGTGGCATTATCTGCATAAATCCGTACGCACCGGCATGTGATACAGCTTCAGGTTTGAAAGCAGATTCCTGTTTTATCATAGCTATTATCAACCTCCAGTCAATTTTATAGTATTCAGCTTCTTCAAGGATTACGTTGCCATATTCAGCTAGTATTGCGTCAGAGCTGCTTTTTGAAAATCTTTTGTTGGGATTAATAATAATTTTTTTAATTGTTTCTGTTGTAAAGGAATCTGATTCAGTGTTTCCAGTTCCATTTATTTTATTATATGCAAATATATCAAATATATTCTGCCAGTCATAAACGAATGCTTCAATTGTAATTGCATTATTAGTGCTTATTGTTTTAATATAATCTGTTTTTTTATTGTTTATGTGGTTTTCTGCCGGTGAAATAACTGCATCGGGATTATCGGATTTGGTTTCTGCTGGTTTATTTAAGGTTTCAGTATCTGAAAATCTGATAAATGAAATTATAATACCTACAAAAAGCAGTAAAACTGCCAATGCACCGGTATATTTTAGAAATTTATCAGTTAAATAAAAGTTCACTTTAAAGACTTTTTACTTAGCAAAATATCTTAAAACTTTTATATTAACAGCAGATTATATTTTACCGTTCCTTGTGATTAATTTTGCAGATAATTTAAAAGTTTTTATTACTTCTGATACCAGGAAAAAAGACCCTATGAAAAGAATATTACTGTATTCTGAGTTTGATATATACTTTTTTACATCATGTAAACCAGAAATTATTCTTATCTGCTTATCTGGATTTAGTATAATTTTTTTTGCGACTGAAAATAGTTTCTCTGGGCTGACAGATCTGTGATAGGATAGTCCTGTAAATATAATATTGTCTGTTCTTTCTGTGAGGTATCTGACTGATGTTCTGAAATCTTTATCTTTCATCATAGCAAATACAGTCAAATCCGGCTTTACTTTCAATGATTCCAGTGTTGCTTTTATTGCCTGTGGATTATGAGATACATCAAGTATGAAGTTTTTATCTCTCCACTTTAACTTTTCAAGTCTTCCGAAATATCCAGAATTACTTTTAACTTTTCTGATACCTTTTTCAACTGCTTTTTTTTTGAGTATAATTTTATTTTTTTCTGCAAACAGTGAACATGTTAATATTGCACAGGCAGCGTTTCGGATTTGAAATTCTCCTTCAAGAGGGGAGTGATACTCATATGTAGTATTATTTTTGTAAAGTATAATTTTATCATAGTTGTATTCAAGTTCATTATCCAGGAAATAGGTTTTATTATGACTTATTCTCATTCTAAAGAATTTTTTAAGAGATGAATTACTGTCACTGATCACCACCAGAGAATTTTTCTTTATTATACCTATTTTTTCCTGAGCTATTTCTCTTAAAGTATTACCTAAATATTTTTTATGATCAAGCCCTATCTGAGTTATAACTGCAATATGAGATTTTAATACATTTGTTGAATCAAGCCTCCCTCCCATACCTGTTTCCACTACTGCTACATCTATTTTATTGTCGGCAAAATACTTAAAAGCCATTGCTGTTGTTACTTCAAAGAATGATGGTTTTAGCCTTTTAATAAATTCATAGTTTTCGTCTATGAATTTCATCACATAACTATCAGATATATTAAGTTTGTTAATTCTGATCCTTTCATTGAATTTAATTATGTGCGGAGAAGTGTAAAGTCCAGTTTTGAGTCCGTGCTCAATCAAAATTGAAGAAATGTATGAGGCTGTTGCCCCTTTGCCGTTTGTTCCGGCTATATGAATTGATTTGAATTTTTTATGAGGATTTCCAATGTGCCTCAATAAACTAGTTATGTTTTTCAAATCATACTTTTTAATACTTCTTTCAAGTTTATATAATTCATCAAGGTATGTATTTATTTTCTTCAAGTTTATATAAAAAAACCCCGAAAAGATTATCGGGGTTATTAGTGATTTTTATTTTATCTGAATTTAATCTTCAACAAGTTCCTTTGATTTTTTAGCTTTGGATGACTTTTTAGGTTTCACTTCGCTTTCATCTTCAGTCAGGACAAGAAGATCTTTGTATTTCTTCAAACCGGTTCCAGCAGGTATTAGTTGTCCAACGATAACATTTTCTTTAAGACCTAAAAGATGATCAACTTTTCCTGATATTGCAGCATCTGTTAATACTTTTGTGGTTTCCTGGAATGATGCAGCTGAAATAAAGCTCTCTGTGGAGAGAGAAGTTTGCGTAATACCAAGCAGTATGGGATTAGCAATAGCAGGATTTGCATCTCTGAATTCAATAAGTTTCTTTCCTTTTTTCTTTAATTCTGTATTAAGTTCCTTGGCTTTTTTCTTGTCAATTATATCGTACATCCTGACTTTCGCAGAATCTCCCTTGTCAGTGACAACAACTTTATTCTTCAAAGACTCATTTTCTGCACGGAAGGTATGTTTGTTAATCACATCTCCTTCAAGGAATGTTGTATCTCCGGGATCAACAACTTTAACCTTCTGAAGCATCTGTCTTACAATCACTTCTATATGTTTATCATTTATTTTAACCCCCTGCATCCTGTAAACCTCCTGTATTTCGTTTACGAGGTATGCCTGAACATGTTCTATACCTTTTATTCTCAGTATGTCATGAGGATCAGTGGAACCGCTGGATAAAGCTTCACCTGCTGTAACAAAATCACCATCTCTTACTAATATGTGCCTTCCGACCGGTATCATATATTTCTTTTCTTCAGAGCCATCTAAGGTTTTCACTTTAACTTCACGTGAGCCTCTCTTCAGACTTCCTATTTCAACTATTCCATCTATTTCTGTTACAATTGACGGCGAGTTTGGACTTCTTGCTTCAAAAAGTTCTGTAACTCTGGGAAGTCCTCCGGTAATGTCTCTTGTTTTTCCTGTTTCTCTAGGTATTTTAACCATAATCTGTCCTGAATATATAACATCTCCATCATTCACCAGAAGGTGAGCCTGAGCGGGAATGATATATGAGCTTAAAACGTCACCCTTATTATCTGTGATCTGTATTGTAGGACTTAAGGTCTTATCTTTTGATTCTATTACAACTTTCTGAATATGACCGGTTGTTTCATCAGGAGCTTCTATATAACTTATATTTTCCTTAAGATCGGCATATACCACTGTACCTGTATGTTCAGCAACAATAACTGAATTATATGGATCCCATTCATAGAGAACCTGATTTTTCTCAACATTTTCTCCTTCTTTAACCATAAGGTGAGCACCGTATGGGACGTCATATTTCGATACGAGCCTGTTATTTTCGTCAAGTATCTGTAAAATACCGTTTCTGCTTAATGTTACATAGAAATTATTTTCCAGAGAAACAGGATTTTCGTATTTGATATATTTTATATTTTCAAACTTTACTTTACCCGGAAACTTCGTCGGTATTCTGGATTGAGTAACTATTCTGCTTGCAGTACCTCCGATGTGGAAAGTTCGAAGAGTCAGCTGTGTTCCGGGTTCGCCTATGGATTGGGCTGCTATAACTCCAACAGCTTCACCTACATCCACAAGTTTTCCTGTTGTGAGATTTCTTCCGTAACACTTCGCACATATACCTCTTTTGGATTCACATGTAAGAACAGAACGAATCTCAACGGATTGAATAGAAGTCCCTGAAATCTCGGATGCTTTGTCTTCATCTATGATTTCACCTGCTTTCACAATTGTTTTTCTGCTAATGGGATCGGTTACGTTTTTAAGAGCTACTCTTCCTAATATCCTTTCAGACAGTGGTTCTTTGATTTCCTCTCCGTCTTTAAGAGCTTCAACTTTCAGTCCTCTTATAGTTCCGCAGTCTTCTTCAGAAATAACTACATCCTGAGAAACATCAACTAACTTCCTTGTGAGATATCCTGCATCAGCTGTTTTCAAAGCTGTGTCAGCAAGACCTTTCCTGGCACCGTGTGTTGATATAAAGTATTCAAGAATTGATAAGCCTTCCTTGAAGTTGGCAATGATCGGATTTTCAATTATTTCGCCTGCCTGCCCGGTCATACTTTTCTGTGGTTTCTGCATAAGTCCTCTCATTCCAGCTAACTGACTAACCTGATCCTGAGAACCTCTTGCTCCTGAATCAATCATCATATACAATGAATTAAATCCTTCTTTTGAGTTTCTCAGAGTTGTCATCAAATCTGTTTTAACGTCATTTGTAGCATGAGTCCATATATCAATAACTTTGTTATACCTCTCACCCTCAGTGATTAAACCGCGTAATCTCGATTTTTCTACTGCATCTACCTTTTTCTGTGCTGTTTCAATTATTCTGTCTTAACTTGTTGGTATGACTATATCATCAAGATTAACTGATAACCCGCCTTTCATTGCATAGTTGAAACCTAACTCTTTTAAAGCATCAAGGAATTCAACGGTTCTCTTATTACCTACAGCTTTGAATACCTTAGCTATATTTTTTATTAATCCCTTCTTCGTGAGAAGTTCATTTATAAAACCAGCCTCATCAGGAACTATCTGATTAAATATAACTCTTCCAACCGTTGTTTCCACAAGTTGTCCGTTAATCCTGACCTTTATTCTTGCATGCAAGCCAACATTTCCTGAATTATAAGCTATGACTACTTCTGAAGGATTGGAAAAAAGTTTTCCTTCACCTTTGTCACCTTTTTTGAATTTAGTGAGATAATAGCAGCCCAGAACTATTTCCTGATTAGGTACTGTTATTGGATCACCGTTCTGAGGTGATAGCAGATTATGGCTTGAGAGCATCAGGACTCTTGCTTCAAGCTGAGCTTCAGGAGAAAGGGGAACATGAACAGCCATCTGATCACCGTCAAAATCTGCATTAAAAGCTGTACAAACAAGAGGATGTAGTCTTATAGCCTTACCTTCAACAAGAACCGGCTGAAATGCCTGAATACTTAACCTATGCAAAGTAGGAGCCCTGTTCAGCAAAACAGGGTGACCGTCTATTACATTTTCAAGTACTTCCCATACCTCCGGAGTTCTTTTCTCTATTAATTTCTTTGCACTCTTGACTGTTTTTACCAGATCTCTGTCTATGAGTCTTCTTATTACAAAAGGTTTAAACAGTTCAAGTGCCATATCTTTAGGTATGCCACACTGATGCAATTTAAGTTCAGGTCCAACAACTATGACTGCACGTCCGGAGTAGTCAACTCTTTTACCCAGGAGATTCTGTCTGAAACGCCCCTGTTTACCTTTAAGAATATCAGAAAGAGATTTTAAAGGTCTGTTTTCAGATTTCACTGCAGTTGCTCTTCTGGAATTATCAAGCAGTGCATCCACTGCTTCCTGAAGCATTCTCTTCTCATTTCTTAAAATGACTTCAGGTGCTTTTATATCTATTAATCTCTTGAGGCGATTATTCCTTATAATAACCCTCCTGTAAAGATCGTTCAGGTCACTAGTGGCAAAACGTCCGCCTTCCAGCGGAACAAGAGGTCTTAATTCTGGAGGTATTACCGGGATTACATCAAGTACCATCCATTCAGGTTTATTCTGCTTTCGTCCTTCCTTTTTCTGAAAAGATTTAAGTACTTTTAGTCTTTTTACTATTTCTTGTTTCTTCTGTACTGATAGCTCCTCATACAGCTGAATGCGAAGATTGGCAATATCCTCGTCTACATTGACTCTCTTAAGCAATTCCTTAATAGCTTCCGCACCGATTTTACATATGAATTTATTTGGATCATCTTCATCAAGTTCTTCGTGATCTTCGGGAAGGTTATTTAGTGTGTTAAGGTATTCGTCTTCGGTTAATAAATCATTTTTCGAATATCTTGTTGGTCCTGGATTTATAACAACGTAGTTCTCATAGTAAATAATTCTTTCAAGTTCCTTATTTGATATACCCAATATGTAGCTGATTTTGCTTGGAGTAGAACGGAAATACCATATATGGACAACGGGTACACTTAATGCAATATGTCCCATTCTTTCTCTTCTTAAGCTTTTCAAATTCACTTCCACACCGCAACGGTCACAAACTATTCCATGATATCTTATACCTTTATATTTTCCGCAATGACATTCCCAATCTTTTACAGGACCGAAGATTTTCTCACAGAATAAACCATCTTTATCAGGTTTAAAAGTTCTGTAATTAATAGTCTCGGGTTTAAGAACTTCTCCATGCGAATTTCTGATTATAGAATCAGTTGATGCTAAACTGATTGCAATCTTTGAGAAAGATTTTTTTACTTTTTTGAGTTCTCTTTTAAAAAACATTTTTATAGGTTTTAAAATTTTTTAATCAAGCGAAACATCTAGGCAGAGCCCCTGAAGTTCCTTTACTAAAACATTAAAAGATTCAGGTATCTGAGGTTCTGGAGTATTTTCACCCTTGATAAGAGTTTCGTATGTTTTTGATCTTCCTGCCACATCATCACTCTTGACTGTCAGTATTTCCTGTAGTGTATAAGCTGCCCCATAACCTTCAAGTGCCCATACCTCCATCTCTCCGAACCTCTGCCCTCCGAATTGAGCTTTACCGCCCAGAGGCTGCTGGGTAATCAGTGAATAAGGACCTATTGACCTAGCATGAATTTTGTCATCAGCAAGGTGCGAGAGTTTCATCATGTAAATGTAACCTACAGTAACTTCCTGATCAAAACGCTCACCAGTCTGTCCGTCATATAGAACACTTCTTGAGTTAGCAGGTAATCCGGCCTTTTCGAGAATTTTGACTATATCTTCGAAACTGGCTCCGTCAAATACCGGAGTAGCAAACTTACATCCAAGTTTCTTAGCAGCCCAGCCCAGTGCAGTTTCATATAGCTGTCCTATATTCATTCTGGACGGTACACCCAG
>JAOADS010000116.1 GCA_026417195.1 Ignavibacteria bacterium
GATTTTATTTTAAACTCCATAGCCGGGGAATAGAAGGAGAATTCAGAATCTACCATACAAAAAACAAGGACTATCTTTTAGAAAGAGTTGATCAGCCTGTTCATAACTGGATACAGTCTGAAATAAGTCCCATGCTTGCACTACAGAAAAAAACTCTACCCTTATCAGATGAGTATATATATGAAATCAAATGGGACGGGATACGGGTTAACATTAATGTCGATGAAGAGCATATTAAAATCTATACACGTGGAGGGCTTGACGTAACAAAGCGATTTCCTGAACTGACTGATATTGAAAAATCATTCAGGGCATCATGCGGAGTCCTTGACGGAGAAATAGTATGCCTTGATGAAAAAGGAAAACCTGTATTTAAAGATGTAATATACAGAATGCAGAGAAAAAGTGAAGGTGAAATAGAAAGAGCTTTAAGGAAATATCCAGCCTATTGTTACCTGTTTGACTGTATATATCTTGACGGGAAATCACTTACCTCCGAGCCTCTGATAAGACGAAGGGAGTGGCTTGAAGATTTAATAAAAAAAGATACTAGTTACAGACTAAGTGAAACTTTTGAAGACGGAAAAACACTATTAGATGCGGTAAAGCAACATGAACTTGAAGGTATAATAGCAAAACGAAAGGAAAGCCAGTATCAGCCGGGCAGAAGAAGTGATGACTGGATTAAAATCAAAATCAGAAACACAGCAGATGCAGTTATTATTGGTTATACTGAAGGTAAAGGTGATCGTAGCGCATATTTCGGAGCGCTGCATCTGGGAGAATTTACAGATGAGGGACTTACATATCGAGGAAAAGTTGGAACCGGATTTGACAGTAATATGATGAAAGAAATTTCTTCGGTTTTGAAAAAAGTTAAAAAAATTAAAAAACCAGTAAAAAACAAACTTCCTGACGATAAGATGTCAGTATGGATAAATCCTGAACTGTGGTGTGAGATACAGTATGCTTCAGTTACTGAAGACGGAGCTTTCAGGGAACCGGTATTTCTGAAGTTAATAAAAGCCGGATAAAAGACTTTGATTTATATCGCTATATAACTATTTTTAAAAAATAAAAAACAAGAACAATATGCGTTCAATCTGGAAAGGTCACATAAGGTTTTCTCTCGTTACCATACCTGTAGCTATATATAATGCAGTTGAAACCTCAGAACAGGTTTCTTTCCGGCAGCTTCATAAAAAGGACAACGGACTTATCGGATATGACAAACGCTGCAGGAAATGTGATAAGATACTTAAAAACGACGAAATAGTTAAAGGTTACGAATATGAGAAAGACCAGTTCGTTATAATTGAACCTGATGACCTGAAAAAACTCAGACTCAAAAGCACAAAAGTAATTGAAATAGAAGGTTTCGTTAATGAATCGGAAATCAATCCTTCACTTTACGACACTCCATATTTTGCAGGTCCCGACGGTGAAGTAGCTTCAAAAACATATGCCCTATTATGCCAGACACTTAAGGAATCAGGAAAGATGGGTATCGGCAAGGTTGTTATAAGGGAACGTGAAAGTGTTGTACTCATTGCTCCCAGAGATAAAGGACTGATGCTTTATAAACTACGTTATCCGGACGAGGTCAGAAACATTAATGATGTTCCGCTCCTGACAGATCTAAAAGCTGAAAAGGAAGAAGTGAAGCTTGCTAAGCTTCTGGTTGATCAGATGAGTAAGCCTTTTGCAGAAATTAAACTTAAAGACAAATATAAATCGGCAGTAAAAGAACTTATTAAAGCTAAAATTGAAGGCAGGGAAATAGTTACCATGGAAGAAGAAGAAAAGCCGGCAATAGACATAATAACAGCACTTAAACAAAGTATAGAACAGGCAGGAAAACTTAAAAAACCAATGAAACGGGCAACAGGAGAGAAAAAACAGTCTGCAAAAACCCAAAAGAAACAAAAAACTGCTTAACCGTTAATGGCTAAAATTATAGAATTCCCTTTCAGTAATCAGTCTAAGACTGGATTAAAGAAAGTATCTTCAAGAATAAAAGAAGATACATCTCAGATGAATCTGTTCAGGGAATCAGCAAATATAATTGAATTACCGGAACATCTAAGTCCTTTTGAAAAGGCATTAAGGCTTGATGACATAGGCAGACCAAATGATGCAAAAAAGGAATACATCAATGCAATTGAATTAAATGACAATCCCGCAGATGCTTACTGTAATCTTGGAATTATTGAATACCAGAACAGCAACATAAGCAGCGCAATAGATTGTTTCACAAAGGCACTTACACATAATCCCAGACATTATGAGTCCCATTACAACCTTGCAAACCTATATAGCGAAGTAGGAAATCTTCAGCTTGCAAAGGTTCATTATGAATTTGCAAAAGAGATTGACTCGTCCGATACCGACCTTCATTTCAATCTTGCACTTGTTTATGCAATGATGAAACAATTTACACCGGCAATAGAATCTATGAAAATTTATTCAGAGAGTGTTTCAGGGAAAGAAAGAGAAAATGCGGAAGTCATAATTCAGGGTTTAAAGAAACTTGCCGGTATAATTTAGCAAAATAATGAAGAACATCAACGCTTTTGTATTATCTGTTTTTGGTAAAATAAAATAACTAAGCGACCTCTATTCCAAGAACTGCATCCCTTAGCTTCCCATTAGGTTGTTTATAGAAAGGTACGCCCAATACTCGGTATGAATTAACCGTTAGTTCATAATTAATATTCCTGACAGTATCCTTCTTTTCAGCTTCAGCTGAAAGAAATATAAACTCAGCTATTTTTTTTGCATCATCTTTAGAGAAGGTAAATCCTGTAACCTTAACACTATACTTCTGAGGCGAAGGAACTGGATTGCGGAGCGTAAACTGCGAACCGATATTTTTAACAGAATCTATAGTCATCCAGAAAGCAGGAACATAAAACAATATATTACCCTCTGTTTTACTGCCATCACCGAAAAATGACGACATCCATCCGCCTGAAGAATCCCTTGAATTTATTCTCACGTAAGAATCAACTAACCAGAACCCTTTATAAACAATTTCTCCCTGACCCTGAAGTACCGGCTTTGCAAATCCCACTTCAATTGGATGAAGTTCATCATTGATTATTTCCCAGCCATTTCCGCAACTTGAACAATAAACTATTGTATCGTTCATCTCTACGGTTAAACCGCTGTCACAGCTTTTACATTTAATGGCTATTAGTTTAAAATCTTCCATATCACCTTTTCATTATTGATGAAATAATTCCCGCAGTATCAAAAGTGGAAGCAATGTTTTTAAAATTACTGTCCATCTTCTTCCCGAACACAGTCTTAGGTGATTCTTTTACTATACCTGTGCCTTCTTCAATTTCTCCTCCGTAACGGAATTTCCTGTATCCCCAGATCATCATAGCAATTCCCACTATTACAAGGAAAATAAAAAGGGCGATTATAGCTTCAGCACTGTCTGAATCACCTATAAGACCGAAAATTCCAAAGAATGTAAGACAATATGAACCAAGGGCAGTTCCTAAAATTCCTGCAACTGCACGGTAAAGATTGTTGCCCGGAGCCTTTCCGTAACAAATCGTTCCGTCTTCACCGTCAACTACAACCTGATAAGTTCTGCCATTATGAATGTATCTAACAACCCAGAGCGGATAGTAAACAATTGAAACATTTGGTCTGACAAGGTCATTATGCTGAAAGGTAATCTGATCAACGTTTACCGAACTAACTGCGTCTTCGGTAAACTGTGATTTTGCATAGTCAGTGATTTCTTTCTCGGAAGAAATTATATTGAACAGCATTCCTTCGGACTGAAGTTCTTCAAAATTAACCGGTTTTATTTCATCTCCTGAAAGATTTACCTTCTGAACTCCAAGCTCTGCTATATCACATGCAGCATAGGTTTGATCATATGTTTTCTGTATTTTTCTCTCCACATCAACATAATAAGTTGATGTTCTGCCATTCACAGTCTGTGTTCTGCGTTCTTTGCCGAATACCCAGCCTATCACATCAGCCCTTACTCTCCAGTATGGGATATAAACTAAAAAAGCATCATCAAGCTTCGCAGAGTTTTTAAGTCCTCTTGCTTTAGAAAGGCCTTTGCCTAACCATTCAAAAGTCTTCTGTATCGCTATATTACGCTGGATTTTCTTCGGTACGTAATATTTGACAACACCTTCCGAGCCTTTTGCAAGAAGCAGTGTCCCGCAATATTTACAGTTGAAAGTCCTGATTCCCTCTCTTAAATCAAGTTCTCCTGAACAGGCAGGACACGTAATTCCTTTTAAAACTTTCTCTGCCATTTTTTTATATCTTCTTTGCTATTACGTAAGCCATTATCATAAGTGGGACTGATATTAGACTATATGAAATTATCTTAAATATTTCAGCTGCAACCACCGCTTCACCGAAATCATCTGTTATAACAAATGCAAGGATATAACAAACTATTCCTGCAAGTATAAATGCAGTAACAGCCATTGCAAAAAGAACTCTGAACGGAGCTTCAGATTTAGCCGGATATATGTTGGCATAAACCTGACCCGAAGATGCCTCAACTAAAGCCGTATAAGTTTTCCCGTTATAAGTGTAATGAAAATTATAAAACGGTATATGCACCAAGGCTGCTTCACGAACCGTTTCAAGACTAACACCTGAATCACTTAGCCATTGTCTGGCAGAATCATAAAGAACATCCGGTTTAATGATTTCATGTTCATTGTGCAGATTCTTATCGTAAAACTTCAAAGCTCCCGCTGGAATCTGAAGTTTCTTAATTTCTGATACAGAAGTGCTTGCAGCTGGCTGAAGGTGAATTTTATCACCGCTTGAATCTTTGGTTTTGAAATACCAGACGGGGAAATAGTAAAACTCGCTTTTTATAATCTTAGATTTCAGATCAAGGTCTTTAACAGTATGGTTACCGCTCATCCATCTTTTAAGATTGCCTTCAGCTTCATTTGGCTTGAAATTAGAGTGGATCAGATAATGAAATACTACCTTACGTTTATCAAGAAACAAAGCCGAGGCGCAAAAAGGACATTCTATAAACGTCTCGTCCTGCTGAACAGTTACATCAGCAGCGCACTGAGTACATTTTATCTGCATTTAGATAAAGACTGTTATTGGATTAAAAGGCAATATCAGAAATCAAGCAGTAACTTATAACTTAGAAAGCAGTTCTTTTTTCTTTGCATCAAATTCTTCCTGGGTTAGAGCACCGGCATCTTTCAGTTTAGCAAGTTTCTCAATAGTTGCAAGAACATCTTCCTGAGACTGCTGTGTGCTTTGCTGCTGGTTACCGGCGGCTTGCTGTTGCCCCTGGTTCATTGAACCCATCATCATATTAGCCATGGTCATTCCAGCTCCAAGTCCTACGCCAATACCTGCTGCACCTCCCTGTCCTTCATTCTCAGCAGCTTTCTCCATAGCCTGAGCAGTCTTGAATTTCATATATGCATCAAGATTACCTATAGCACCCATAGCACTCCTTTCATTAATCTTCTCCTGAACTTCATCCGGCGGAACTATACCGACTATAATAAGATCTGTCAGTTCAATTCCCATAGAGTTGAAGAAATCACTGACCTCTGCTTTCACACCTTGCTCTATCTGGGGATAGTACTGACCAAGTTCAAAAACTGTCTTGAGATTTCTGCCAAGCACAGTATTTAACCTTGATACTATTGAATCTCTCAGATAGTCTTCGATTTCATTAGTTGTGTATTTACCCTGAGTGCCAACAATTTCATTAATGAAGAGTTGAGGATCTTTTACCCTCATTGAAAATTTACCGGAAGCTCGTAACTGAACGAATGAAAGTTCACTGTCACGGAAATTAATGGGAGACTTCGTTCCCCATTTCAGGTCTATGAATTTTTTAAGAGAAACAAAATAAACCTGAGCCTGAAAAGGAGAGTTAAAGCCAAACGGAAGTGACAAAAGCTTTGTTAGAAACGGAATATTTGCAGTAGTAAGAGTATGCCTTCCCGAACCAAATACATCCAGTGCTTTTCCGTCACGATAAAAAACCGCAGCCTGTGCATCCTGAACTATAAGCTGAGCTCCCATTTTAATATCCGTTGAACCATCCTGAGGCTCACGGTGAACCAATTCCTTGCCGGACTCATCAAAGAATTGGATTATTTCCAATGCATTTCCCATTTTTTTATTCCTTTCCTTATAAAAAAGTTAATGTGGTTTCCGCAAATTAAATATAAGATTTTTTAAATACAATAATAGAATTTAAAGGTCTAGGAGAGTTACTGAAACTAAAAAGGGCGATATTCTGAATAATACAGAACACCGCCCGATGCAAAACTCAGGTAATATCTACTGGACTCTTACCGCCACTATTCTCTCCATACCGCTTTTATCTATTACTTTAAGCAGAACAGAATCCCCCTCTTTTTTATCTGCAATTGCATCTTCCAGATCAGATGGTCCGGAAATTTTCTTTTTATTGGCTTCAATTATCACAAAACCTTCACCAATACCTCTCTGATATGTTTCAGAATATCTGTCAACTGAAGTTACGTATGCACCAGATGATATATTTAACTTTTCTTTCACGGAAGAAGGTACATCAGAGACAGTTATACCCAGTGATTTAACCGTTCTCGTTGATATTCCTCTGTTACCGGAATCATCTTTTCTGTCAACAGAAGAAGTTTCCTTGTTCTCATCCTGTCTGGGTTTGAGAGTTACTTCCTTCTCCATTGTTTTCCCGTCTCTGAATATAGTGAGTTTTACAACATCTCCCGGACGTTTACTGTTAATAATTACCTGCAACTCATTTGAAGCGTTAACCTCTTTCCCGTCAACTGCAAGAATAACATCACCTGCCTTAAGCCCTGCATCATCACCTCCTCCGCCTTTCTGTACACTTTGAACAAGTACACCCCTTGCC
>JAOADS010000117.1 GCA_026417195.1 Ignavibacteria bacterium
AAATAAACAGAACGCTACAAAAATAACACATACCCCCCCCCCTGTTGTCAATACCGTAATTAAGGTAAATTTCAGTGGCTATAAAAAGTAGCGATGAAGGTTATATCTGTCATGCCCGTTCAAGCTGTCATGCTCGCGGAAGCGGGTATCTTGTTTTTAGATTCCCGAAGGAGTTTACACCCTTGTAAAAGGGGAAGGAATTGTCATTCCGAGCCTTCAATATTATTCAGATGAGGAGAGAAATATGATGAAATAACTTCACAGTAAATTTTTTTCCCCTTACATATTACAGAACTTTCAATAAATTGCATGAAATTTTTTAACACTGATTGAAAAAACTCCAGCTTCATACAAAAATCATAATCGGGCTTATATTAGGTGCTTTATTCGGCTCGTTCTTTAGTGTTAACCAGAACCTCCTTGAGATTACTTACAACAACGTTTCAGAAAAAACAGAAAACTGGAAAGAGTTTTCGTTTCTTCGCAAAGACTCAGTAATAAAAACTTTCTACTCAGATGATCAGATTGCTATCATAAAATACTTCAAATCAGTTAAGGACAAAAAAGACCTGAAGCTGAAACTCACTTTATCCGACGGCTCCGAGAAACTTATTGAAAATCCGCAAAGCATAGACAAGGTGAAAACCATAGGTGTCATGCTTAAACCTCTTGGTGACATATTCGTAAGACTTCTGAACATGATAGCAATACCGCTTGTCCTTGCATCATTGATAGTAGGAGCAGCATCATTAACTGATCTGAAGCACATAGCAAAGATAGGAGGAAAAACCATAGGCTTTTATGCAATGACTGCGATCATAGCTATCACAACAGGACTGATTTGTGCAAATCTCATACAGCCGGGCCACATTATGGACCAGTCTTCAAAAGACAGATTGCTTGCAACCTATCAGGACGAAGCTCAGAGCAGAATTGAACAGAACATAGGTCTTGACGTAGTGAGTTTTCTGGTTAACATAGTGCCGAGAAATCCATTCAAGGCAATTGCAGACGGAGACTTTCTTCAGATAGTGCTTTTTGCAATTCTTACCGGCGTATTCCTCGTTCAGATACCCCGGGAGAAATCTCAGCCCGTGATTGACTTTTTCGACGGATTAAGCCAGACTATGATAGTACTTGTTGAAAAGATAATGATAATTGCACCCTATGCAGTTTTCACTTTGATTGCTGCAACAGTTGCTGAGTTCGGATTTAAAATATTACATACGCTTTTATGGTATTCACTTACAGTTATATTAGGACTCACTATTCTGACTTTTATAGAATATCCCGCATTCCTGAAAATATTTACAAAAGTAAAACTTAAGGATTTCTTCCGTGCCCAGAGACAGGTGATAGCAGTAGCATTTTCCACAAGTTCATCAGCTGCAACACTGCCGGTCACTATGGACGTCTGCGAGAAGAGACTTGGGGTTCCGAATAAAATAGCAAGTTTCGTTCTGCCGCTTGGAACTACAATCAACATGGACGGAACAGCACTCTATCAGGCAGTTGCTGCTATGTTCATCGCTCAGGTTTACGGATTTGATTTAACCCTTACCCAGCAGATAACAATAGTTCTCACTGCATCCCTTGCAGCTATCGGAACAGCACCTGTGCCGGGAATAGGTCTTATAATGCTTATTATCGTTCTGAGATCTATAGGTGTTCCGGAAGAAGGCATAGCATTAATAATAGGAGTTGACCGCCTGCTTGATATGTGCAGAACCGTACCGAACATTATAGCAGACTCCCTTGCCTGTGTTGTAATAGCTTCGTCTGACGGTGAATTAGGTGAAATCAGACCAGACGCAGAATATGAAGGAGCAATGTAATAAATGCATAACCCCAGAGGATTAACACATCAGGAAGTACAATCCCGCATATCTGAAGGATTAGTTAACAGAACTTCAGCTGTAAAAACAAAAACTGTTCCGAGAATAATTTTTGAGAATATCTTTTCTCTGTTTAATCTTGTCATACTCTCAATTATTCTCTTTATGCTCTTTTTCTATATCAGAACCTCTGACGAGAGACTGCTCTTTGACATGATAGGGACATCAATCGTAATGACACTTAACACTCTCATAGCAGTTATTCAGGAAATCAGGGCTAAAAGAGCTCTTGACAAGGTAAGCCTGCTCTTGAAACGTGAAGTAAAGGTTATACGTGAAGGGAAGGAAGAAATAATTGATCAGTCTGATGTAGTTAAAGATGACCTGATAGTAATTGAAAGAGGAGATCAGATCATAGCAGACGGAAAGGTTACGGAAGCGTCAAGACTTGAAATTGACGAATCGCTTTTGACAGGTGAATCTGTTCCTGTAAGAAAAAATGTTGGTGATGAAGTGCTTTCTGGAAGTTTCTGTTTATCCGGCTCAGGCTATTACATAGCTGAAAAAGTAGGAGATGAAAGTTACGCAAGTAATATCACAAAGACTGCCAAGAAATTTAAATTATACCTTTCACCTCTTCAGAGGAAACTGAATTTAATAGTAAAAATTCTTTTCTCAACGGCTATCTTCCTTGCATTTCTTGAAATCGTCAGGAATCCGGGTGGCTTTCAAGACAACGACTTTGTGAGGAAGCTTTCCACAATAATGCTTTCACTCGTTCCACAGGGGCTCATACTTATGTCAAGCGTAACATATGCACTCGGAATTTACAGGATAAGCAAAATAGGAGCTATAATACAGAAACTTAATGCAATCGAGTCATTCTCCAATGTGAAGGTTGTATGTACAGATAAAACCGGAACTTTAACAGAGAACAAGCTTTCAGTGCATTCAGTTCATATCGTTAATGAGAATTTTCCCATGGGCGAAGTGGAAATAATGCTTGGGACATATGCTGAATTTTCAACTGATAAAAACGCTACTCTGAGAACACTTGAAGTATTTCGTTCAGATAAAAAATATGAATTCACAGATGAAATCCCTTTCAGTTCGGAAAATAAGTTCAGTATGGTGGAAGTTACAGATGAAAATAAAAAAAAAGTAAAGTTCATTCTCGGTGCGTACGACATACTTTCTGAAAAATCAGGGAAAAAAGAAACTCTTGACGAAATATATAATACCAAACAACTGAAAGTTTACAGAAATCTCCTGTTCGGAAAGGAAATATCAGATTACAGTCTTAATGATTTAGCTGAAAACAACGGACTTATTAAGATCGATCCTATATGCATAATATCAATTACAGACACTGTGAGAAATGATGTAATGGAAGCTATAAACCTTTTCGGAAAGAACAATATAGAAATAAAAATACTTTCCGGTGACAATGCTTATGCAATTCAGGCTGTAGCAAGGGAAATAGGTTGGGACATAAAGGATGAAGAACTTATCTCAGGCAGCGAAATAGATGAGATTCAGGATGATAAATTTTTTGAAGTTGTAATGAAAAAGAAAATCTTTGCAAGGCTCAGACCGGATCATAAATTAAGAATAATAAAAGCTCTCAGGAAAGAAAAAATTTACACAGCTATGATAGGAGACGGTGTCAATGACCTGCCAGCGATAAAAGAGTCTGACATGGGTATTGCAATGGAGGAAGGAAGCAGGATCACAAAAGAAGTTGCAGACATTGTGCTGCTTAAAAACAAATTCACTCTGCTGCCGGCTATATTTGATGAAGGGAATAAAATCGTAAACACCGTTCTCTCAGTTGCAAAACTGTTTCTGACAAAGAACTTCATGGTAATATATCTGACACTGCTCTCATTATTCTTCTTTCTTGAATTCCCTCTGACACCAAGAAGAGTGGCTTTGATTAACATATTTTCAATCGGTCTGCCGTCACTCATAATCGCCCTGCGTAACTCAGATGTCAGCAGACTTACCGGTTTCACAAGGGAACTTTTCTCTTTTGTGATAATCTCAGCGGCGGTTATAGTAGCATCTTCTTTTATTGGTCAATATTTCGCGGAAAGAGTTCACGGAACAACCTCAGAGGATGTGCAGATGGTTATGTTATCAGTTATAATCATCATCACAGCCTTTAATTTCCTCTGTGCAGTTTATAAAAGTGCATCTAAAAATCTCACAACATATCTTATTTATTCCTTCGGGCTTATTACACTCTATCTAACACTTGCTCTTCTGAATCTTGATTTCTTCCTGCTTAACGGTATAAAACTTTTCTATGAAATTACTTATCTGGAAGCAGATTACCGCCTTCTTACTTTCCTGATAGCCTTAGCCGGCTCATTTATACTGGTTATATTGCAGTTTTTCAGATACAGGAGAGTCTCCGGAAGTTCAGGTAATCTTTAGTCACGGACGGGTAGTAAAGCTCCTGAGGGTTGAGGTTGTAAAATATTTTAATGAAGAATTGGTAACGAAACTATTTTTAACAAATTCATTTACATTAGTCTCTCCGTAAGAAATAACTGACCAGTTATATTTGTGAGCTGAACCTATACCTAATCCGAAGGCTGTGAAATCCGGAATGGTAGTCTGGTTCTGATCGGTTATTAAATAAAACAACCTGTCATTTCCGTCAAATCTGAAGATCTTTAAGCCACTGCCTGTTTCTGTCCTGAATACTGTTGCTAAAGTAACATTCGTTGCCATATTGTCCGGCTCAATCAGACGGGGAAAATCCTCAAGCTCTATCAGGTTATCGGATGACCAGACTTCAGCCGTAAGAGACTTTACAGATATTTCATTTAATTCATCACCGTTTGCAGAACCTGCCAGTATAAATCTAACATTAGACGGAAGATCCTGAGGTACAACGAAAGTAAAATTCGGTCCGTTTGAATATCCGACTGAAGTTCCTGCTGTGAAGGGAAAAATCAGAGAACCTCCGGACTTGAAGTTAAAAACAAGATCCGTTCTTGGAGAATTTGAAGCCGCTGGAACAGAAAGGATTCCGCTTACGTTTGCTTCTGTTGGATTAAAACTTATCTCGCCAGCTGTGAAATTTACGTTATTGAAAGAACCACCAGCGAGAGTTATTATTTTCTCACCGTATTTGTCATAACTTACCACAGAACCACTGGCATATTTAAACACAATCACTATCAACTTCCCTGATATCTGGTTATTTCCGCTCCAGGTAATGTTAATGTTTACTGAAAAATTCGGCTGCACTAAAGTGGCATGTTCCTGAAACTTGTCACCATCTGTAAAAATCACTGCCGCCCTCTCCATACCGCTCATCGGAGGAATAGTAACGGTGAGATCTGATGAGTAATGTTCTCCATCAGATTCAAACAACGTCAGTACAGGTTCCCTGACTGAAATACCTTTGTATAGGTAACCTATGTCAGGTTGTCCCGTTTTGAAAACCATAATATCGTAGGGAAAAACTGAAACACTTAATACGAAGCTCCCGTCCTGTCGTGATAAACTCTCAGAACCTCCGGCTTTAACCCTTGCACCTGAGACAGGAAACCCCTTTTCGTTAAGAAGCAGTCCTCTTACTTCAGAAGGTGGCACTACCCCAGCATCATCACAGCCAAATAGCATAAAGACTGCTGATAAAGAAAGACAAAATAAATTTCCAAGTAAGACCCTCTTTAGTGAATATTTATTGTTAAAATACAGAAATAAATTTTATTTATTTTAGCAAAGATGAAAACTTTAAAAGTAATAATAAGCTCAATTTATTTTTCATTTTGAAAAAACCTCAGCTTCACATTCAGATACTGATCGGTCTTATACTTGGAATTATTTTCGGAGTAATTTTTAAAATTGACAGTAACGTGCTGGTAGTTACATCATCAGACGGTAAAACAAAATTAAAAGACTGGGATGAAATAAAATTCATATCAGACGGGATGGAAACTTCATTTAAACAGAATGAAGGAAGACAAGTCATAAAATATTTTGAGTCGGTAAGGAAAAAAAATTTATCTCATAACCTTATCGTAAAATATAATGAAACACAGAAAGAATATAAAAACGTAACTTCACTGACACTGGCTGGAACACCTGCATCTGATATCAAACCAATAGGAGAAATCTTCATCAGACTTCTCAATATGATCGCAGTGCCTCTTGTACTTGCCTCGCTTATTGTGGGGGCTGCATCACTACACGACTTAAAACATCTCACAAAACTCGGAGGGAGAACACTGGCTTTTTTCATTCTCACCTGTTCATTTGCAGTTTTGCTTGGTCAGTTATCTGCTTTAATATTCAGACCGGGCATTTCAGTTCCTGAGGAGATCAGGACTAACCTCATTCATGCCTATCAGCAGGAGAATGTTAGTGCAGACTACAGGTTTGACTTCATGGAATTCATTGTAGGTATAGTCCCCCGAAACCCCTTCAAAGGACTTGTTGATGGTGATTTTCTGCAGATAGTGTTCTTTTCAGTTGTAATCGGACTTGTTCTGTGTCTTATCCCGAAAGAGAAATCAGCGCCGGTAATAAATTTCTTTGAAGGCTTATCTTTAGCCCTTATAAAAATGGTTGAAAAGATAGTACTGCTTGCACCTTATGCAGTATTTGCACTGATATCAGCAACTGTTGCAGAGTTCGGATTTGAAATCGTTCACACGTTAGTGGAATATGCAGCAACTGTGATTGTTTCACTTGTGATCGTGGCATTTGTAATTTATCCTTCACTGATAAAATTCATTGCTAAGGTAAATCCGGTTGATTTTTTCCTTGCACAAAAAAGAGTCATTGCACTTGCATTTACCACAAGTTCATCATCTGCAACTCTGCCTGTAACACTTGATGTAACAGAAAACAGACTGGGAGTTCCTGGTAAAATAGCAAGCTTTGTGGTGCCGCTCGGAGCTACCCTGAACAAAGCCGGCACAGCCCTCTATCAGGCAGTTGTTGCAATGTTCATCGCACAGGTTTACGGGTTTGAGATCAGTAGTTCAGTTTTTCTGACTATCTTTATCACATCTGTTGTGA